>MENC01000233.1:1215-3390 GCA_001768155.1 Bacteroidetes bacterium GWA2_30_7 | reverse complement strand
TGGAAAGAATACTTAGAAAAATACAATGCCAAAATTCTTACAGAAAATTATTCGGAATTATTTATGTGGAAACCAGAGGGTAGAACAATGTATTATACTTTTGAAAATATTAAAATTCCTTTAAAAGATATTCGTTACGATTGGAAACTTCGTTCTACATTTTTTTCAATTGTTCCAAGTGGCGATAATATAATTTTAAATGGGCGAGGATATGGTCATGGAGTTGGGCTTTGTCAGGAAGGAGCAATGAAAATGGCTGAAAAAGGAATTAATTATGAGGATATTATAAAATATTATTATTTCAACATTCTGATAATTCCTGTGGATTCGTTAAAACCTGAAATTAACTAAAAACACTTTATTGCTATTCATATCCTGTCAAAAGAAACATTTAATTACACATCTTCAAAAAAACAGTTAATAGTGATAAAAATTTTTGTAAACATGTTGCATAACATGTTTTTTTGTGTTTTCAAAAATTATTCCAAAAACAAAAAGTCAAATTTTCTAAATCTCATTAAATCTGCAATTAATAACTTTTTTTTATTTCATAACATTATTAAAATGAAACAATTTATATAAAATATCATTAAAATTATTAAATAAAATTTGTTCATAACTATTGTTTAAATGAAAAATCTACTACCTTTGCGTTCCAATTTGTGAAAATATTTGTTAAAATTTATAATATGCCAACAATACAACAATTAGTAAGAAAAGGTAGAAAGAGCAAGGCTTTCAATAGCAAAGCACCAGCGTTGGATTCATGTCCTCAGCGAAGAGGCGTTTGTGTACGTGTTTATACTACTACACCTAAGAAACCAAATTCTGCAATGCGTAAAGTAGCTCGTGTAAGATTAACTAATTCAATGGAAGTTACCGCTTATATTCCTGGCGAAGGACATAATTTGCAGGAACACTCAATAGTACTAATTCGCGGTGGCAGGGTTAAAGACCTTCCGGGAGTTAGATATCACATTGTAAGAGGTGCATTAGATACTTCAGGAGTTGAAGGCAGAAACCAAAGACGCTCAAAATACGGAACAAAAAGACCTAAAGCAGGAAAAGCTGCTCCGGCAAAAGGTAAAAAATAATAAATTATTAGTTTATAATGAGAAAGACTAAACCAAAAAAGAGAATATTATTGCCAGACCCTAAATTTAGTGATGTATTAGTTACTAGATTTGTCAATAATTTAATGTTTGATGGAAATAAAAATGTTGCTTACAGAATTTTTTACGATTCATTAGCAATTGTTGGGAATAAGTTAAAAGATAATGAATTATCTCCATTAGATATTTGGAAAAAAGCTTTAGATAATGTTGCCCCTCAGGTCGAAGTAAAAAGTCGAAGAGTTGGCGGAGCAACATTTCAGGTTCCTATCGAAGTTCGTCCCGATAGAAAAATTTCAATAAGCATGAAAAATCTCATAATGTATGCCACTAAAAGAGCCGGTAAATCTATGAGCGATAAGCTTGCTGCTGAAATTCTGGCTGCATTCAACGAAGAAGGTGGAGCTTTTAAAAAGAAAGAAGATACTCACAAAATGGCAGAAGCTAATAAAGCTTTCTCACATTTTAGATTTTAATTTGATACACTCCTGATTGTGCTGATGAGAGACCTTAAATATAATAGAAACATTGGAATAATGGCTCATATTGATGCCGGTAAAACTACAACTACCGAAAGGATTTTGTATTATACTGGTATTAATTATAAAATAGGAGAGGTTGACGAAGGCACAGCAACTATGGACTGGATGGTTCAGGAGCAGGAGCGAGGAATCACAATTACATCTGCTGCAACAACAACATATTGGAATTATAATAATCAACAATATAAAATTAATATAATTGATACTCCGGGTCATGTCGATTTTACTGTAGAAGTAGAACGTTCATTACGTGTACTTGATGGAGCTGTTGCAATTTTTTGTGCAGTTGGTGGAGTCCAACCACAATCTGAAACAGTATGGCGACAAGCAAATAAATATAAAGTTCCAAGAATTGCCTATGTTAATAAGATGGATCGTTCTGGAGCTGATTTCTTCAATGTTTATTCTCAATTGAAGGAAAAATTAGGAACTAATCCAATACCTATTCAAATTCCAATAGGAGCTGAAGAAGGATTTATTGGAATAATAGATTTAATAAAAAATTCTGCATTCATTTGGGA
>MENC01000233.1:0-1108 GCA_001768155.1 Bacteroidetes bacterium GWA2_30_7 | reverse complement strand
GAATTTAACGATGAATTATTAGAGAAATTTTTTGAAACTCCTGAATTAATTTCTGAAAATGAAATTATTGAAACATTACGAAAAGCAACACTTGAATTATCTGTTGTGCCAATGTTATGTGGATCTTCATTTAAAAACAAAGGAGTACAAAAATTACTTGATGCAATAGCTCAACTACTTCCAAGCCCAAATGATGTTGGAGCAGTAAAAGGAATTAATCCTAAAAATGATAAAGAAGAATTACGTGAACCATTAGCAAATGCCCCATTTTCTGCTTTAGCTTTTAAAATTGCAACTGACCCTTATGTAGGTAGATTAGCATTTATCAGAGTTTATTCAGGCACATTAAAATCTGGTGAAAGTGTTTATAATATTCGTACCGAAAAAAAGGAAAAAATTACTAGAATTTTCCGTATGCACTCAAATAAACAAAATTCAATAGATTTTGTTGACGCTGGAGATATTTGTGCATTAGTTGGGTTTAAAGATTTAAAAACTGGTGATTCGCTCTGCGATGAAAAACATCCAATTGCTCTTGAATCTATTACTTTTCCTGAACCTGTTTTAGGCGTTGCAATAGAACCTAAAACTCAAGCAGATGTTGATAAATTATCATTAGCATTAGATAAATTAGCAGAAGAAGATCCTACTTTTAAAATTAGAATTGATCAAGAATCAGGTCAAACTATTATTAATGGTATGGGAGAATTACATTTAGAAATACTTATTGATAGAATAAAAAGAGAATTTGCGATTGAATGTAATCAAGGAAATCCTCAGGTTGCTTATAAAGAAGCAATTTCGAAGTCAGTTGAATTTAAAGAAACATTTAAAAAACAAACTGGTGGAAAAGGACGATTTGCAGAAATGTTAATAAGAGTTGAACCTATAACATCTGACCAGAAAGGTTTGATATTCGTTAATGAAGTAAAAGGAGGCAATATTCCAAAAGAATATATACCATCTATTGTTAAAGGATTTAACGATGCTCTTAATAATGGTTCTTTAGCTGGATTCCCTTATGTTGGACTTAAAGTTACATTACTTGATGGTGCAACACACTCTGTAGATTCTGATGCATTAGCATTTGAAATTGCTGCAAAGTATG
>MENC01000232.1:9167-9290 GCA_001768155.1 Bacteroidetes bacterium GWA2_30_7 | reverse complement strand
TTTACGAATGAAATCTTATGAAACTGGAAAAATTCCTTCTACATTATTTTCACAAACTTATTTTATAAATGAAAAAATTACACTTCCGGTAGCTTCATTAACTACAAATAATTTAGAAATGTT
>MENC01000232.1:8813-9116 GCA_001768155.1 Bacteroidetes bacterium GWA2_30_7 | reverse complement strand
TGAATTTTTTGATGTTAATAAAGAGCCGATATTTAACACTTTAGCAGGGTTTAGAATGGTCGGAAAAGCTATAAGAAACTATCCACAAAAATCATATTCTATTCGCTTTCGGTCTTCTTATGGGATTTCTAACGTTAACTATAAATTTTTTCAATTGAAGCCAAAATCAAAATATTACAGTTTATTACTTCGTAATTCAGGTAACGATTGTGCATATACTATGTTTAAAGATGCACTTTTGCATACATTAGTTATGGAAAAAACCAATATAGATTGTCAAGGTTATCAACCAGTTGTAGTTTT
>MENC01000232.1:0-8791 GCA_001768155.1 Bacteroidetes bacterium GWA2_30_7 | reverse complement strand
CATTATGATAAGCTTTTAAATTTCATAAAAGCAAATGATTTAAAGAATACTACAAATTACGATACAGTTAAGCAAATGATTGATATTGATAATTTTATTGATTATCAGATAGCTGAAATATTTTATGCCAATACCGATTGGCCCATGGCAAATATGAAATATTGGCGACCACGAACTAAAGATGGCAAATGGCGTTGGATTTTGTTCGATACTGATTTAGCTTTTGATAAAAATAAAACTCGTTGTAAAGGTCATCATAATTCACTGGATTATGCAGTTGGAATAAATAATTGTCATTTGCCTCATTTAACAAATTCTCTTTTTGAATCAACAATTTTATTAAGAAAATTAATTGAAAATGAGGATTTTAAACGAATTTTTATAAATCGTTTTTGTGATTTAATGAATACTATTTTTACAACTGAAAATATTCTGAATAAAATTAATGAATTAAAGACACAACTTGAACCCGAAATAGACCGTCATATTAGCCGTTGGGGAAAAAATGGCGGAATTCCAAGCCGGGCAAGTTGGAATAATAATATTACAAAATTTCAGGAATTTGCTAGAGAACGCCCCGATACTATGAGAATGTTTATAAATAATAAATTTTCATTAGGTGGTACAAAGGTTTTAGTTTTTGATATTTCTGAAAACTCTAAAGGGAAAATTAAGATTAATACAATTACACCTGAAAATTATCCTTTTAAAGGACAATATTTTAATTCGCTTCCAATTGATATTGAGGCAATTTCAAATGAGGGTAATAAGTTTGTTAAATGGTCAGATGGTGGTAAATCAAACCCTCGAAAAGTACTTCCTAAAGATATTGATTCGATTACTGCAATATTTGAATAGATGTAAACTAGTTTTAGGTTAGAAGATAGAAGAGATAGAAGTTTGAGGTTTGAAGCAAATGGATAAATCCTAAATCCTAAATCCTAAATCGTAAATCCTAAATCCCAAATTTTACTTAATAATAAGCTTCTGAGTATTTGTTCCGTTAAATTTATCGGTAATTTTAATTAAATAAATACCTGATTTTACATTAGATAAATCTATAGAAAACCGATTTAAACCATTTGAAAGTTCATAATTTTCAGAATTTACAGTTTGCCCAATTATAGAACAAATTTCAATTTTAATGTTTCCAAAATAATTGTGGTTATTTACAATATTCAAATCAAGATTTCCTTTTGAAAGAGGATTTGTAAAGTTAAATGTTAAACTTGATGTTGTTAATACTTTTTCGATGCCAACAATAGGATTCATAATAATTTTCATTGTTACTGGCAAATGGTCAGAAACAGTATATAAAGCATTTGAAATTGCTGCTGAAACAACACCGTTTGCTCCATCATTGATTGACTTGTTAAAATGATAACCATCTTGACCATAAGCTTTATAAGAGTTATTTAGGTATGCAATTTTTAATGAACTATTTATTACAGGATTCGACATTAGAATAAAATCAAATCGGTCATCCATTCCACCTGGTGCAGCACAGTTATTATCATCGCTATGAGTAGATTGTGTATGAATAGTTTTATATGAAGAGTTGTTATTCCAATCACCTAAATTATTTATGGGGTCGTAAAATTTTATATTTGAATTACTGTTATTTACTAAGTTTTGAAATCCAGATTCGCTACTTGTATAGACATTAAAATCGCCCATAATAAAATAATTGCCAGGTGTATTATAATTAGCTGTTAACCAATCATTTATTTCAGAAGTCATAGTTTCTCTATCAGCTATATCATCAACTGTACTACCTGCTTTTAAATGTGTTAAGACACAAACTAAATAAATATTATCATTAGGATTGCTTGATAAATATTTAAGTTTAACAATTTTAGTTTTTCTCACACTTGAAACTGAGTGGTTAACAACTTGTTCTGATATTTTTGAAAATTTATTTTTATTATAAAAAAGCATATTTATTATTGAGGTATTGGCTTCGGCTGCGTAAGTTGAACTTTCGTAATACGTAACCCCATCTGTATTTAAAACATTATTTTTCATTCTGTTAACATAAGTTATATCGTCACCAAATTCATTAGTGGTAAAAATATCTGGCATAATATCTTTAGTTATAAGCTTAATACCTGCTTCTTTAGTGTCAATATTGTTATTTGTTTGATTACAAGAAATATATGAGGTTGAATATCCTAATAAATTATAGTGCATTACTGTAATTGTATCTTGAGAAAAAGAAATGCAAAAAGAAATTGCAAAAAGAAATAATGTAAATAAAAGTTTCATCAGAATTAATTTTAATAAATTAGGTAAAAATATTTGTTTTAAATGCTTATGCCAACTAAATGCTGAATTATTTGATGAGTCCACTCCAAAAAGTCTTTTTTTTGCCACAAAGTCGTAAAGACACAAAGTTTCATCAAAAACATACAACTGTTTTTCAACGCTTTGTGTGTCTTGGAGACTTAGCGTCTCCTTTGTGGCAATTTTATATTTTATCGAAAATTCAATTAGTAAATGCGAATTTTTAAATTGCTACATTGATAAATTGTTAAAGCTCAATCAAAATTTGCAATGGTCAAATAGCGTAGCAACCACAAACTTCAAACCTCAAACTCTTGAAACACATCAACTAATCAACTTTTTAAAATCGTCTCCTGATGGATTTTGGAAAACGTTTAATTCAAATTCTGGAATAATTGCCATAATATGGTCGAAAATATCTGCCTGAAGGTCTTCGTATTCTTCCCACGATTTTATTTTACTAAAAGCATATACCTCAAGCGGAATTCCTTTGTCGGTTGATTGTAGTTGACGAACAAGCAATGTCATATCAGGGTGAATATCGGGATTGCTTTTAATATATTCATTTAGGTAAACCCTTAATGTACCGATATTTGTAAGCTTTATTCCGTTTACCGAAATACTGTAATCAATATCATTTTCCTTATTATATTTCTCAATTTCTATTTGTTTATTTTGAAGGTAAGTTGAAAGAAGTTTAATTTTAGATAACTTTTGAGTTAATTGCTCATCTAAAAATTTAATACTTTTCATGTCAATATTTAGTGAACGCTTAATGCGTCTTCCTTCGGATTCTTCCATTCCACGCCAATTGCTAAATGCCTCAGATATAAGTGAATATGTTGGAATTGTAGTTATTGACTTATCAAAATTCTGAACTTTTACTGTTATTAAAGAAATTTCTATAACAATTCCATCAGCATTTTTACTTGGCATCGAAATCCAATCACCAATTCTAATCATATCGTTAGAAGAAAGCTGAATTCCGCCTACCAGCCCAAGTAATGGATCTTTGAAAACCAAAAGTAAGACTGCTGTTATAGCTCCCATTCCAGTAATTAAATACACTGGAGATTTGCCTAAAAGCAGTGATAATATTAATATACTAACGAATAAATAAATAATTATTTGTACAACTTGTATATAGCTTTTAATCGGATGATTTTTTGAAATAGTTAAAGTATTATATATCTCATTCAGTGCTTTTAAGAAGGCATTTATTACTATCGCACCGGCAATTATCATGTATATGTATGTGAATTTATGTACCGGAAGTATAAACTGATGATAGTCGTAAAAAACTACATCAGAAAAATAATATATTATTAAAGCCGGTACAAAGTGTGATAAACGATGAAACACCTTTTTTTCGAGCAAAATGTCATCAAGTTTATTTGTCGATTTTTTTATAAATCGGCTTATTATTGAAACGATTATAGTTTTTGCTAAATAATTTAAAATTATACTAGTTAATATTAAGCAGATTGTTAATGTTAACATATTAAGCAGATTAACGTATTCGGATGCAAAACCTGAACTTATCAGCCAATCTTTAAATATGAATGCTATATTTTCTTTCATTTAAATATAATATTAGTTATTTTTACTAAATAATATGAGTTCACTTTGAAAAGATTTATTTTTGCCACCAAAGCACGAAAACACAAAATTTCAAAAATCTACAATGCGAAACGCTTTATTCCTTGTCCAATATTAATAACATATATTTTTTGGTGCAATTTAGTGTTTTCGTGATTTTGTGGCATTAAATTTTTTTTAAACGAAGTAAATAATTTTTATCAGCACATCAAAATATTATTTTATGGCTTTTTACTACATTTGCTAATATAATAGTTAGTTTACAAACTTCAAATGTACAAAAACATGTTACATCAAAGATTTTTATTAATATTTTTTATTATTTTTAATATTCAAGTATTTGGACAAAATAATTTCGATAAATTTTTTATAAGTGCAACATTACGCTTCGATTATAACCATTCTGGCGATTTTAATTCAGAATATTTTTTCCCTGTGCAGCTCAAAAAAGAGCCTTTTTGGGGAGGTACAAAAACTAAATTAATCGACGAATTTAATTATGGCGAATATCGTATAATGATTTATGACTCAACCTCTAATGAATTAATATATTCAAAAGGCTTTAGCAGTTTGTTTTATGAATGGAAAACGACAATTGACGCTAAAAATGAAACTAAAAGCTTTTACGAAACTCAAATAATTCCTTTTCCTAAGCAAACAATTTTATTAGAACTACAAACAAGAAATAAAAAAGATAGCTTTAATATAAGTTTAAAAAAATATATAAATCCAAATTCAAAATTTATTATTTCTGAAAATCCCAAAAATTATAATACAATAAAATTGCATTATTCTGGAAATTCAGCAGAAATGGTTGACATTGTGTTTATTCCAGATGGATATACTAAAGATGAACTAAAAAAATTAAGAGATGATATGAATAGATTTTCGGGCTATTTATTCAATTCATCGCCTTATAAGGAAAATAAAGCTCAGTTTAATATTTGGACTGTTGAAGCCATTTCAGAAGAAAGTGGAACTGATTTACCTGACGAAGAAGTTTGGAAAAATACAGTTGTAAATTCAAGCTTTTCGACATTTGATAGTGAAAGATATTTAATGACTTATGATATAAAAACTTTACGAGATATAGCTGCTAATGTGCCTTACGACCAGATTTATATTATTGTAAATTCAAAAAAATACGGTGGTGGAGCAATTTATAATTATTATAACTGTTGCTCGGCTGATAATGAACTTTCTGAGTTTGTATTTATTCACGAATTTGGACATGGTTTTGCCGGATTGGCAGATGAATATTACGATTCACAAGTTTCTTTTGAAGATTTTTTTAGCCCAGATATCGAACCATGGTCGCCAAATTTAACTACTTTAAAAAACTTCGATACGAAGTGGAAAAATATGATGGAAATAAATACATCAATCCCAACAGTTACAGATAATAAAAACTATAATATTATTGGTGTTTACGAAGGTGGCGGTTATGTTGCAAAAGGTGTTTACCGTCCGTTTATAAATTGTACAATGCATACAGCAATTGTTGATGGATTTTGTCCTGTTTGTAAGAAGGCAATACTGAAAATGATTGATTTTTATGCTAAATAATTATTAATAAACATAATTACAAAATTGAAATTAACTTAATAAACCATTTTAAGTATGCTCGTTTAATTTAAAATTTACTTATTAATTGAATAAAAAAAAGAACCTATAATTAGATTCTTTTTTGTGTAACATATTGATTATCTTGCTCCCCCTCCAGGAGAACAACTCTTTGCCTAAACCCCTCTCTCCCAATAAATTAAGAACCCCAATTTTTTCAAGGTAACCGAATTAGTAACCTATTAATTTTATGTTACAAACGACTACAATACAAATATATATCATTAATTATATTTTGCAAAATTTTAATTTGACATTTTATGAACAAGGCGTAAACGGATTTGATTGACATTTTTCCGTATATTTTTCTTTTTTTTATTGCACCAATCTCAATTTTAAAGTTTATTTTATCACTAAGTTCCCGACGTATGTTCCGGCAAAGATAAAACCGTTCCATCCGCTGCACAACAGAGGCTAAAGAGATATTTCTAAGCATACATCATTAATTTTTGAAATGTTTTATTAATCGGCTTTCCCGAAAAAAGCAAAAGAGTTTTCACTCGGATTCAAATTTTATATTTCTGTTTTTTTCATTTTTTTTAATCCTTCATAAAAACACTTTTTTTTAAAACTTTTTTCTCCTGATTCAACAATAAGAATATTCCTTGGCTTACACACAGTACTCACTTGAAAGCCAGCCCCATGCCGTCTATAAGATTAAAGAAAATTATTTCTAAATTATATATCTAACAAAAACCATTTTTTATAAAATAATTTTCTTTAAACTTATACACACGAGCTAACCCTAAAGCATCACTTCCCAAAATAGATTAACATTTTATTTTTATTTTTTTTAAAATCTATTAAAAATCAATTTTGGAAAGAGATGCCTTTCCAACGCCTTTCAGATGAATCACTTCCCATCCCAAATGAATATTCTTATAGTTGAATCCCAACGCACGTTGATACGATTTTTTTTAAAATGATGTATGCTAAGAACTATCACTGTTGATGCAGCGGCTGTAACGGTTTTGTTCCCACAGCAGAACATACGCGAGAACTAATCAGATGCAAAATAAACTTTAAAAAGAAATAGATATGTGCAACAAAAGAAAAATACACGGAAAAATGAATTTTAAACAACGCTTGAATCTTTCATCTGCAAATGTTGGGTTTAAGATGTTTTTAATTATAAATCAAAGTTTTATTAATCTCTAAATTAAATTGTTATGGAAACAAAAACAAAACAAAACGGAAAAGCTACCAACACTGAAATTAAAGACATTATTTCAGGAAATGGAGTAAGTAATGTAACTGCCGAAAAAAACGGCAAAGTGATAAACGGTGATGTAAAAACCGAAGTTCAAACCGAGAAAACAACCGAGAAAGTTGTTGAGCAACAGAAAGTTGTTGAAGTTCTCAAAATGTCAATTGATGAAAAAATCTCAAAAATCGAAGATTTGAAAATCATAATTGATAAAAGGGAAAAACTGATTGACAGCCGTAAAAAGCTCAATTCCTTTGTTCTTGGTTCTCACCACTCTAACGAAAGTGTAACCCTTACAGATGGTCAGGGACATACATTTACAGCCACAAATACAGAAGTTTTAAGCTCTGTAATTGATGTTATCAGAAATATTATTGATGATAAAATCAAAGATTCTGAAAACCTTATAAGTTTCTAAATTTTAAATCTTTAAAGAGAGTGCTTAAAATGCACTCTCTTTTTTAAACTTTTTTTTATGAAAACAAATGAAAATAAAACACACAACGAAGCCTCTTTAAACGCTTCTGAAAGCCTCGAATGGCTTATAAATCAGAATCCTTTAATAAACAATCTTATCGAAAAATTTGATTTGGAAATTTGCATTAAACCAAAATCAAAAAAAAGTAGAAATAAAAACATAATTGAAAGATTATCAATTTAATACATTAACCATGAATACAAATGAAATTTACGAAAATATAACCGAAAAAATCGTTTCAATGCTTGACCAGCATATAAAAAACGATTTTAAAGGTTGCTGGATAAATGTTTCAAACGGAAGTCTTTTTGCAAAAAACATCTATTCAAAACATGTTTACAGGGGAGTTAATCAAATTATACTTTCTCTTTTTATGGATAAGTATAAATACAGCTTAAATAATTGGCTTACATTTAAGCAGATACAAAAGTTAAACGGGAAAATTAAAAAAGGCAGTAAATCTGCTTATGTTGTTTTTTCATCAAAACTTTATTTCGATTTGATTACAAATAAGGATATTACAAAGATTATAAATGAAATGCTTGAAATAGATGAAAAAGTCAATTTTGCTAAAATTAATGTAGTTCCATATCTCAAGTATTATAATGTTTTCAACGTAGAACAGGTTGAAAATCTGCCAGATGAATATTATAAAACTGATGAAATTGAGAAATTAACAGAACCTGAACGAATTATCAAAGCTGAACAAATAATCAACAGCACAGGAGCAGAAATTTATTTCCGCCCTCAAAACGATGCTTTTTACGATTTTGAAAACGATAAAATTGTAATTCCCGAAAGGAAACAATTTTTTAATTCTGAACTTTTTTATATAACATGTTTTCACGAAATAGCCCACTGGACAAGCCATCCGATAAGGTTAAACCGAAAAACGGGTTTTATTCAGGGTTCAAAAGAATATGCTTTTGAAGAACTTGTGGCGGAGTTAACATCGGCTTTTTTATGTGCAACAATCGGAATTGAAAAACACATTACTGAAAATGCTTCTTACATTCAATCGTGGCTTAAAATTATGAATGACGATAAGAAATTTGTCATTTTAGCAGCTTCTAAAGCTCAGGAAGCCACTGACTTTATTCTGAATTTATACAAAACAAATGTTAAGAAAACTGAGAAATATGCGGAATTAGTTATTTAGACAATGATTAACGATTAATGTTAAATTCTTTAATTCGTTCATTCTTTCATTAAAAAAAATCCGTCCACCCGAACCTGTACACCCAGAAGCCTGCCGGATTTTTTATTTTTTTAAATGGATATTTCAAGAAATATTACAGAATCTCTTATTTCTTAATTTCCATCTCTCAATTTCCTTATATCCATATTTCTTAATATCGTATTTCCTATTTTCTTTATATCCTTATATCCAATATCTTAATATCTTAATTTCCAAATATCTAAGTCCAAAAAAAACGTCCACCCGAACCTGTACACCCAGACCTGCCGGATTTTTTTTTATTTTTTGCCATTTTCTACATTTTTGCAACTCACTACATCAAAATAGTTAAAACATCATAGCTAACATGCTGAAATACAGCCTGAGGGAAAAGGCGGGTGATGTAGTGAGTTCGTCTGGTTTT
>MENC01000231.1:13522-23414 GCA_001768155.1 Bacteroidetes bacterium GWA2_30_7 | reverse complement strand
ATTTTGTGTAGGTGATTCTCTGTAAGTCGTTTACAAATCAACTCGCAAGATGCGAACGAAGCTGAGGATTACAAATCCTTATAATAAAAACTTTCGGACGGTTATTGCGATGTATTGAGCCTGTCGAAATAAGCCTAGTCGAAATATTGCAAATCCGAAAGAGCGAGTTAATAAAATAGACAAAGTTTATTTTGTTTTGAAGATTTATAAATAAATCCGATTTCGTTTATTTTTTTAACCAATTACAGAAATTCAGCAAAAAAATAATCATATTGATTTAAAGTGCGTTACAGATATTTGGAAAAATATTTTTCGGAGTCGATGCGACACATTAATTCGTCTTTGATTATTCCAACACACATTTTTTCGTTATACATAAAAGTTAAACCTCCCATCATTTCTTTTTCTTCAACATTGTGTAATTGGGCAAATCGTTCTCTAACTCTATTTGCTAATATTTCGCTGTATGCCATAAATTAAAGTTTAATTCCTAAAATTAAAACATCATCAATTTGGTCGTTTTTACCTTTCCATTTTTCAAATTTTGATTCGAGTAATTCCTTTTGTTTAGTCATGGATTCTTTAGTGTTTTGTAATAATAACTCTTTTAGATTAGCCATTTTTAGTTTTTTGTTATCTTTTCCTCCAAACTGGTCTGCATAACCGTCTGTAGTTAAGTAAATCTGGTCATTTTTGAAAAGCTGTAATGTTTTAGTTGTAAAGGGCTTCATATCTTCATAAATTCCTATAGGCATTTTATCAGGGTGAAGCACTTCAACCTCTGGCAGAGTTTTGCTGCGTATAATCCAGCAAGGATTATTTGCACCGGCATATTCCATTTCAAGTGTTTCCTGATTGATACTGATTAATGCCATATCCATACCATCTTTTTGTTCGCCAAAAGTGCCTTTTTGTTTTAAAACTTGTATAATTTCTTTACGAAGTTTACGTAGAATTACTCCTGGAGTTGTAATAAATTCCCTTAAAACAATCTCTCTTAAAAATGATACTCCAAGCATACTCATAAATGCACCTGGTACACCGTGTCCTGTACAATCTGAAACGGTTACAACTGTGTGAGATTCAATGTTTGCCCACCAGTAAAAGTCGCCGCTAACTTTATCTTTTGGTTTAAACAATACAAAATTGTCTGAAAAAAGTGTTTTTAGGGTACTAATGTCGGGTAATATTGACGTTTGAATTCTTGTAGCATAGTTAATACTATCGTTAATCTGGTCGTTTTTATATTGAAGCTCTATTTCTATTTCTTTTGAAGCTTTATAGAGAGTATCCAGCTCAATATTAATACCATGAAGTTCCTTGTTTGCAATGTCAAGTTCTTTAGATTTCTTTATTAATTCATTTTTTTGACGATTAATTTCAGAGTTTTTTAATTCAAGAAATTCGTTGTTGCTTTTCAAATTTTCTTGTATAACAATAAGTTCTTCATGTTGTTGTTGCAGTTCTTCGTTTTGAGCAATAATTTCTTCTTTTTGTCCATGAATTTCGGTGTAAGAATTTTCTAATTCCTGTGTTCTTTCTTTTACGCGTTTTTCGAGGTCTTTACTATATGCTTTCAATTCTATTTGAGCTTTCATAAGTTCTGAAATGTCGGAAATCATTGCAAATGAGCCGATAAAAATTTTATCGTCGTCGTAAAGTGGAGTTCCATTAACTAAACAAAACACTTTATCTCCTTCGGAATTTGTAAATGCAATTTCATAAACAGTTTGCTTATTTAAAATACGAATACGAGTTTGCTCTTTCAGAACTGCTGTGTTTTCATTGTCAAGAAAATCGAATAAAGATTTTCCAATTAAATCATTCTTTTTAAGCATTTTTTTGAAAGCTGGATTGCAATCAATAATTACTTGGCTTTTATTTATTTGTAAATAACCTTCTTGTGTACTTTCGAGAATATTTGATAATTGTTTTTTCCCTTTAAAAATTTCGACATGAGATATTTCTGAATCTTTAGCAAGATAGAAATGACAATTTTCGGGTTTGTTTAAATTATTAAAAATAGCAATTGCCATTTTTTCACAAACACCATATCCACATGCTGAACAGTTGTAAATATCTTTTTCAGAATATTTGTGCATACTGCGATAAATGTTTTTGAGTTGTTCTTCTGTAGGATATTTAATGTCAACATTTTTCCAACGATTGACATAATTTCGTTTGTAAAGATTTTTTTTCCAGAATTTATTTACAATTTCTTCAAGCTTTTCTTTTGTAAGATTTTGGTTTTGATTGTTTTGCTGTAAATATTTTTTCTTAACTTCTAAATTTCTTTGTTCAACAAAATATTCTATTTCTTCTATTGATTTTTCTTTAGCGAGAGTAAAATGACCTGCATTACAGCCTTTTTCGCAACTCAGGCAATCAACTAATTTAGGATGTTTTCCGGTTAACAGAATAGGTGGTAATTTTTTCAAATATTCATAAATCGAATGTACACCTTCAATTTTGCGTGTTTGTTGTCTGATTTCAGGAATCCATCGTTCGGCAGTTTGCATAAGCCCGCCTGGTGTGGAAAATAAAACTGCTCTTTCGGCTGATGGATTATCAAATTCAGTTTTTGGAAAATCTGACAAGTTTATTTTATTGGTTACTAAATAATTATTGATTGATTTATATGCAACATTATAATCGCCAAGTCCGGTTTCTGTAAATTCGCGTTTCTTAGCATTACATGGAGAAATTACAGCAACAAGATGGTCGGAATATTCGGGATAAAATTCTTTAATAAGCCTGATTGTATGCAACATAGGGCTATGAACAGGTGCAAGATGTTTTAAAAGTTCAGGCTGATAAAGTTCTAAATATGTAACAATTGCTGCACATGGTTGTGCTATTACAATTGCTGGATTGTTTTCTGTAATGTGTTCGAGATAAGACTTTATGGTAAGTTCTGCTCCAAAGCTAACGTCAAATATTGCAGAAATACCTATATTTTTAAGCCATCCGTTTAAATTCATGTATGTATCTGAAAAACTTGCAGCAATAGATGGTGCAACAATTGCAACGATTTTTTCGTTTCTGTTTAAATCGTTCAAAAATGCGTCAAAATCATCAATATAACTTCGGGCTTCGTGTGTACAAGCTGTTAAGCAACTTCCGCATCCAATACACATATTGGAATTGATTTTTACATGGTCGCCACTGCCGTCGTTACAATATTTTACAGGACACGCTGTTATGCAAGAATGGCAATTAATACATTTATCTTCGTCGATTTTAATAACAGGAATCAAGTCTTGAGTTGTTTCCATTATTTCTGATTTTAATTTAAAGAAAAAATCTTTGTTAATTGTTTCTTCAAATTTAATAAATGGTTTTAATTATCAGATATATAAGTTTATAAAATTTACTTCAGAGGAGAAATTTTATTTATGATTATCTTCGTATATTAAAGATATATAGAGTTTTATTTATTGTTTTTATTATTTCAAATGCTTTTAAACATTTCAGGCATTACAATTTCGATTAAAAAGTTTTAAAAATTGGATTTTGGAAGTTAATTAATATTACTGTTAATGTTTTGGCTTCTCAATTCTAGGGTTTTGGATAGGTTTTGATTGCTGAGGTTGCGATGGTTTATGTGGTGATTGTTTTGTAGTTTGTTGTTGTTGTGGTTTTTGCTGAATCTGTTGTCTAGTATTTTGTTTCTGCTGTGTCTGTTGTTTTGTATTTTGTTGTGGTTGTGGTTTTGGCTGTTGTCTTGTATTTTGTTGTTTCTGTTGAGCCGGATTTTGTCTTGTATTTTGTTGTGCAGGTTTCTCTTTTACAGTATTGCCGGATTTTTGTTGTTGAGCTGGTTTTTCTTTTATTGTATTAATAGGTTTCTGTTGTTGGGTTTGTTTCTTTTTTACTGTATTGCCTGATTTCTGTTGCTGGGTTGGTTTTTCTTTTATCGTATTGCCAGATTTCTGTTGTTGTGATGGTTTTTCTTTAACCGACTGATTTGCTTTTTGCTGTGTAGATACAGTATTTTTTTTCGCAACTGGTTTAACATCTTTCAAATTAGTTATTTTTGATGGAGATGGCTTCTTGTCGTTTGAATCATTTTTTTTCACATTTGGTTTGTAAATCTGAAGTTGATTATTGCTCAAATCATGTCCTGGTTTAGTTCTTTCTTTAATTGTAATCGGAGCAATTGATTTACCGGTATGTTTTTCTACATCAGTTCTTTTAGGTCCTGTATTATATTTTATATTGCTAGTATTGTCAACCTGAACATTATTAATAACTGTTGAATTGTTAATGATTTCAGTGTTTCGCGATGAGCTGACATAATAATTGCTAATGTTTGTACTTCCAAAATCACGGTGTCCTACAAAAGTCCATTGATTGTATGGTAAACGATAACCACTGCTATAAGCAAAATCAATGCTGATACCAGGGCTTATTGCTGCCCAACCGTAATATCCATCTGATACTCTCCATGTAACCCAACCAGGTCCCCATTCGTTGCCCGGAACCCAACAATATCCATACATAGAGTCGTAATACCAACGCCCATAATGAAATGGTGCCCATCCCCACTGATAATAAGAAACCCAAGTCCAACCAAATTCGGTAAATACCCAATATCCGTTAGTCCCATAAGGTGTAAATCCGTAATTTACACTTGGAATCCAAACATATCCATATTCGGAGTTTTCTACCCAATATCCATAAGGGCTTAAATCGTCGTAAAAAACCTGAAAACTTACTGACACTTGTGCAGAAGAATTTTTTAAATTCATCAACAAGCCAAAAATAAGTAATACGAGCAATAAAATTATCTTTTTCATTTATCAAAGTTACGACAGAAATAAAAAAAATTATAACAAAATTTTATAAATATGTTGCAATATTCATACTTTTTAACAACTTTTAGTAGTCAATTAATTGAAGAGTAAAATTGATTGATAATCAATATAAACATGAGAATTATTGGCATAATTCTCTTATTCCTAAAATATTGATTTTAGGTAATTTTAATGTTGAATGCTATCAAAAATTAGTATAAATACTAATTGAATATTTGTAAGCTCAAACTGGTTTCAGAACATTAAGAAATGCAACATGACTCCGAAGGAGTCAAACATGAATAACCCCCAGTGAAATTGGGGGTTAACAAACAAAATGTGCCCTCAACCCTGAAAGGGTTGAACATAAATAATCTGACTGTTCAACCCTTTCAGGGTTGCGTGGATTATTGCATTGGCTCCCCCAATTTCATTTCGACAGGCTCAATGCACCGCATTGGGGGTTTCACATTAGACCTTTGGTCGCAACCTACGGTTGTCTTCGGGATTTTAAAATTCTCTGAAACCAGTTTGAGCTTACGAATATTTAAGCAAATCGAGTGATTTTATTATATCGATTTTTTCTTTTCGTCTCGTTTAGCTGCTTTTGCGGCTCTTTTTTCTTTAAGACTTTTGGTTGGCTCTTTTTTTACCGATTTTTCTTTTATTGATTTCTCTTTTGACATAATGCTTAATTTTAGTTAATATTATAAAACAGAAAGTATTTTTTTAAATTTTTCGTTTGGTATTTTGCCTTCGCCATTTTCAGATAATTCAGGGATAATAGCGTTTACAAAATACATTTCGACTTTACCTTTATTTTTTGCTTCAATTTTCCCCCTTGTTTCACACATAAAATAATCTTTAACGAGATGATATGTTGTTTCAGAAATATTTACTTTGCCAACTTCACCGGCAGTTTCCATTCGGGAAGCAATATTAACTGAATCGCCCCAAATATCGTAAGCAAATTTCTTTTTACCAACAACTCCCGAAACAACTTCGCCAGTATGAATACCAAGTCGTAATTCCCAAACAGGCATTTTTTTCTTTCGTTTTTGTTCGCCTATTTCAGCCATAAGGTTTTGAATTTCTAAACCGGCTAAAACACAATCAATGGGGTTTGTTTTATTTCTGATAGGTAACCCTCCGGCAGCCATGTAAGCGTCTCCAATTGTTTTAATTTTTTCGAGATAATTTTTTTGAATAATATCATCGAATTGAACAAAGTATGAATGTAGTTCAGAAACAATTTCATTTGGAGCAAGTCCGCTACAGGTATTTGTAAATCCTTTGAAATCTGTAAACATGATAGATACAGATTTGTAATGGCGTGGTGTTGCCGAACCTTTTAGCTTTAACTCTTCGGCTGTTTCATTTGGTAATATATTGAGTAGAAGCTCGTCAGATTTTTTCTTTTCAAGAATTATTTGTTCTTCTTGTTCTTTTATTGTAGTTATATCAGATTCTACGGCAATTAGTTTTTCTATTTCGAAATCTTCGTTAACAATTGGAGTAAGTGTTGTTTGAATCCATTTAATTTTGTTTTTAGGTGTTGTAAATTGAGAAATATATGAATCAGATTTTTTTTCGTGAATGCAGTCGGTTATAACTTTCTCAACATTAGGCGATTTGCTTGTTTCAAAAATAGATTTTCCAAATTTTAATTTATATTCTTCGAGTGCATACCCGTAAATTTTTCGAAAACCGTCGTTTGCCCATTCAAATTCTCCAATAGAGTTCATTATTATCACAGAATTTTCGGTTTTACTTGCAACTATTGAAAGTTTTTTAAGCTCTTCGTTTTTAGTTTTAAGTTCATCTGCTTGTACTTGAATTGTGTTTTTTTGTTTTTTGATTTCTCTATATGAATCGTATAAACTGAGTGCAGATTTAACTCTTGCTAATAATTCTAATCTGTCGATAGGTTTTTTTATGTAGTCCATAGCACCTGCTTCCATTGCTTCCTGTAGATTTTCGGATGAAGTAAGGGCAGTTGCCATAATAATTGGAATTTCTTTTGTTTCGGGAGTAGATTTAAGGAATTTAACGGCATCTAATCCTGTCATAACCGGCATTTCCCAGTCGAGTATTATTAAGTCGGGGTTTTTAGTTTTTGCTAAATCGAAAGCAACTTTACCATTTGGAGCTCCAATTATTTCAAGACCTTTATCGAAATGATTAAGAATGCTATATATAGCAACTATATTGTCTTTTTGGTCGTCGGCAATGAGTATTTTATATGGCATTGATAGTTTGTTAGTTTATTAGTTTATTAGTTGAAAAGTTTATATGTTTAAAAGTTTATAAGTTGATTAGTTTGTATCTGGATTTTTAATCATTTCTAATAATTTTGTTAATGCAATTTCATTAAAATTAAAAATTGCAGTTTCTACATTATCAGCCCATTCATTTATATTATCGGTACTATTCATTATTTTAATCTTATTTACAATATTTAAATGTTTTGAAATCTCAAATATTTCAAGCCCATCAAATTGAGGCATATAAGTGTTAATATATTTTATCTCTTCTAATGATAAATAAAGTGATTGTTGTTTTTCAATTTCAATTTGCATTTTATCTGCTTCTTGTTTGTCAAGGTCGGTATATCTTGGAAGGTAGAAAAAGAATGTAGAGCCTTTGCCTAATTCAGAATCGACGCCAACTTTTCCGCCATGTGCTTCAACGACCATTTTGCAGAATGTTAATCCTAAGCCTGTAGAAGCTGCTCCGCCCGATTTTTTTGCTGCTACTTGAGTAAATTTATCAAAAACCTTACTTAACATTTCTTTTGGTATTCCAGTTCCGGTATCGGTAATTGAAATTTTTATAAAGTCCTTATCATCTTCAGTAATAGGTTCTGCATTTAAAGTAAGTTTACCCCCGTTAGGAGTATATTTTATTGCATTTGTTAATAAATTTATAAGTACTCTTTGAATTATATCGTAATCATAATCTGATTGATATTGTGGTTTAATGAAGTTTTGAACTGTTAATCCTTTTTCGTTAATTAGTATGCTAACATCATTTAATGAGCTTTTTACAACAGTTAATATATTGTGTACATTTGTATTGAGCTGAACTTTTGTTTCTTCAAATTTTTGTACATCAAGAATATTCAAAACCATATTCAACATTTGTTTTCCTGACTGATTAATGTTTTTCATACTTTTTTCGGAGAAAACTTGTGCCGAAAATGAAATAATTGAATTTAAATGATTTTTTAAATCATGAACAATCATGCTTGTAAGAGAATTTTTAAAGTTTTCGAGGTCTTTTAATTTATTAATTGCTTCGTTTAATTGGTCTCTTTGAGCTTTAATTTCTTCGTTTTGTTGACGTATTTCTTCTTCTGCCAATTTTATTGATGAAATATCGGCATCAATTGCGACAAATTTTCGTAATTCGCCATTTTCATCAAGAATAGGAGTAAGTGAGGTTTGAACCCAAATACTTTTTCCATTTTTAGTTTTACATGGTGAGTTATATACTACAGATTCTTTTTTAGTATAACAATCGTTTAATAATGTATCAATATTTGAATTATTACTTGTTTGTTTAATATTATCTCCAAATAGAATTTTAAATTCATCTAATGAGTAACCAAAAAGTTTAGTAAATCCGGCATTAACCCACTCAATATTACCATCTTTATCGGCAATCATTACAGAGTTGTCGGTTTCTTGAGCAACAATTGATAATTTTTCTAATTCGGTATTTATTGCAAATAAATGGTCGGCTTGTGCTCTAATTTCTTCAGATTGTTGTTCTACAACTTGTTTTTCTTTACGTAATTCAATTGTTCGTTCTTCAACTTTTTGTTCGAGAATTTCTTTTTCACGTTTTAGTTTATTTAATCTCCAACGAATGAAAAGGAATATTAAGACTAATGATAATGAAATAGTTAATGTGTAAAACCACCAAGTTGACCAAAATGGAGGAGTTACTACAAAATGAACAGTAGCAGGTTCTTGATTGCAAATTCCATCATTATTACAAGCTTTAACTTTAAAAGTATAAGTTCCGGGAGGTATGTATGAATATATTGCTTCGTTATTTGAAGAGGCAGGTGCCCATTTTTTATCAAAGCCCTCAAGAATCCATTGATACTTAACTTTATCTGGGGCTTTTTGGTCAATACCTGAAAAATTAAATGTTAAATGGTTTTTATCATAAGGTAGTGTTAATTCTAGTGGAATATTTCCCCACTTGGTTAGGCTATCTGTAAATTCAGACCAGTCGGTGTCTTCAAAAGACAATTTCATATTAGAAATTCGTATTAAAGGTTCTTCTAAGTTTGGATGGTCGGAATTTGGATGATAAACTGTAACTCCTTTAATAGTTCCAAACCATAAAAAACCATTTTTGTCTTCATATACAGCATTTAAATCTGATTCAATGCCATTATATCCTTCAGATTTTCCATAATGTTTAATTACCGGTTTTTCGCTATTGTCGTAAAAAGTAATTCTATTTAAACCTTTTTCTGTGCCAGCCCATATAAAGCCCTGTGTATCAACATAAACAAAATAGATGTTGTTTGAATTTAGTCCATCGCGAATTGTATAATTAGTAATTCGTTTACCATTGAATTTGCATAAACCTCCGCCAAAAGTTCCTAACCAAATGTCTCCATTTAAGTCTTGTGAAATAGAAAATACTTGGTCGTGAGAGATTCCAAATTTTTTAGAAATAACTAAATGTTGGTTATCTTCAATTTTTTTATTTTGGAGTAAACCAATAGTCCCGAAATCGGCAAATATCATATCAGCACCTGCATCTTCGGTACCTAACCAAATATTTTGTTTATTATCAATGAATACATTGTAAATTAAATCAGAAGCAAGACCTTCATTTTTTCCAATTTTTGTGAAAGTATTGCCGTCATAAATCATTATTCCTCCGCCATTTGAGGCAATTATTATGTTTCCAAATCTGTCTTCGGTGAAAGAATAAATGTAATCGTGGCTTAATCCATTTTTTGAATTATAGGTTTTCATGTTTTTTCCATCGTAAATGCTTAATCCTCCACCTTTTGAGCCAAACCACATATTCCCCTTACTATCCTGAAAAATGCCATATACTAAATTTCC
>MENC01000231.1:6219-13495 GCA_001768155.1 Bacteroidetes bacterium GWA2_30_7 | reverse complement strand
ATGTGTAAATGTTTTTCCATCAAATTTACAAACTCCATTTCCATAAGTTCCAAACCAATTATTCCCTTCTATATCTTGATAAATTGACATTACAACGCTTGTAGGAAGTCCATCTTTTTCGGTTATATGAACAAATCTTTCGCCTTCGAACTTGCAAATACCGGCACCATCGGTACTAAACCACATATTTCCGGTTCTATCCTGAATTATTCCCTTTATGTAGTTATAGCACAACCCATTTTTCTCGTTAAAGGTAGAAAATTCTTTGCCATTGTATCTCGAAACACCGTTTCCATTATAACCAAACCATATATTTCCTGATTTGTCGCTTAAAACTGTATTTACAGTATTATTTAAAAGACCATTATTTGTGTTCCAATTATAATATCTGTAACCATCGTATTCGTCAACACCATATTTTGTTGCTATCCAAATATTTCCACGAATATCTTCAGTCATTGAATTAATACCGTCATTACATAAACCATTTCGAGTTGTTATGTGCTTAATTTTAAAATTATCGTTGATAAAAACACCGTCGAACAAAGTTCCTATCCATAATTTTCCATATCTATCTACTAAAAAAGTTTGTACTACAACGTTTGAAGAATCTCTTTTTAGATTAATTTTTTGAAATTTGCCATTTCTTTTAATAAATAAACCACCGGTAGTTCCAAACCATAAATTTCCGGTTTTATCTTCAATAATTGCTTGAACAGTTGAGCTTGTAAGTCCTTGGTCTTTGTTGTAATAAGTAAATTTTACACCATTGTAACTACATAAATAATTATCTTTAGTTCCTATCCAGATTGTGCCATCAGATGATTCATAAATTGCTCTTATTTGACTTGATGATAAACCATCGTCTTTGGTAATGTTTTTAAAATTAATTCCATCGAAAATGCTAATTCCTCCTCCATCTGTTCCAACCCATAAATTTCCTCTGGAATCTTCATATAATGCAAATACCTGAGATTGAGCCAAACCGTGTTCAATATTAAAGTTAGAAAAATTAAATTGTTGGGATAATATAATATTTGAGATGAATATTAACAGTATCGTTATTAAGGACTTGAAGTAATTTAAGACCATTTTACAATTATTAAAATAACCCACTAAATTAAATAAATTTCTAGAATAATAGATTTTTTTTTTCACAAGGGTTCGGTATTTTTTGCAATGTGTTTAAATTTAATTAGTTTCATAATATTATTGTTTCGACAGTAAGAAAAAATTTTAAGATTAGCCGAACTAATGTTTGAGCCTACTCCAAAAAGTCAAGAAAAGAAAAATAGCCACAAAATCACCAACACACCAAAACTCACAAAAATATGATTGTCAAATAAATACTTTTGATGAAAATTTTGTGCTTTAGTGCTTTGGTGGCAAAATAAGACGTTTAGGAGTGAACTAATGTTTAAGAACTTGAAAATATTTTTTATAAAATGAAACAATATTGTACTTATTATTATGTATTTTTGTAAATAATTAAAGTATAATTTATTGAATATCAATTAAAAATATATGTTAAAAATAATAAATAATATTAAGTTCTTATGTGTTATTGTAACTTTACTTATTATAGTAAATAGTTGTAAAAAAGAACATCGAATAAAGCTTCGAATACAAAACAATTTTGGTGTTGATATTACAGAAGTTGAAGCCGGCGGTGCAAGTTTTGGTGATATTCAATATGGTTCTACATCTGAATATAAAATCATATTATCGGGAGAAGACAGAGTATTAAGATTTGTTGTACCCCAAGTGGATACTTATAAAAGCATTTTTTATGTAAATAGTAGAGGAAAAATAAAAATACAAATTAATCCTTTAGGGGAGGATATAACATTTGTTGAAGAATAAATTCCTCTATTAGTTTTAATTTCATCAAAACTTTTATTTGAAACAATGTTTTTTTTTATAATTTAGTAATCTTCAAAAAATTGAAAATGAAAAATATATTTATTCTATTGCTTTTATTATCATCGGTTTATACATATTCACAGGTTGTTGAAAGTTTTGATGATGGTGATTTTACTAATAATCCGGTTTGGAGTGGCGATAATAGTAAGTGGGAAATTCTAAATGGAAGGCTACATTCAAGCGACGGTGTTACTACAAACTATAATTTTTATCTTAGTACTTCGTCTGATTTATTACTAAATACACAATGGGAGTTTTGGGATAGCTTAAAATTTAATACATCGGGTTCAAATTATGTAGATGTTTATTTAACTTCAGATACAGCAAATTTAAAAGCTGTCAACATAAATGGGTATTTTGTAAGAATTGGCGGAACTCCTGATGAAATTTCTTTATATAAAAGAGTTGGCTCGGTTTTAACAAAAATTATTGATGGAGTTGATGGAATTTTAAATACATCAACAAATGATATGAAAATAAAAGTTACATGCGATTCATCAAGCGTATGGACTTTACAAAGAGATTTAACTGGAACAGGAAATAGCTATTTTACCGAAGGAACTGTTACGGATATAACCTTTTTAACGAGCAATTATTTTGGAATATTTGTACAGCAATCAACTGTAAGTTTTGCAAAAATGCATTATTTCGATAATTTTAATATCGGTACAATTGTCGGAGATACAACAAAACCAACTTTAGATTCAGTTATAGTATTATCCCAAAATACTTTAACTCTTAATTTTTCGGAAGATTTAGATTCAGTATTTGCAACAGATACTTTAAATTATTTAGTGAATAATTTGTTAGGAAATCCTTCAACTGTAGTTTTAAATTCAACAGATAATAAGATTGTTACATTAACATTTTCTACAAATTTTTCAGATGGTGTTATTAATACAATTAGTGTTACAGAAATTGAAGATTTGTCGGGAAATATTATTGATTCTATAAGCAAAACTTTTACATATTCGTTAATCAAAGCCAATACGGTTTTTGTAATTTCTTCTACGGAAATTGAATTAACATTTTCGCAAATATTTGATTCAACTTCAGCTAAAATTTTAACAAATTACAGTCTTGATAATGGTTTTGGAAATCCTACACTAATTACAGTTAATTCTGACCAAAAAAGTGTTATTTTAAAGTTTAGTCAAAGTTTTGTTTCAGGAACAAATTATACGTTAAATATTAAAAATATAACTGACTTAAACTCAAATCTAATTGTTGAAACAAATCTTAGTTTTTTGTATTATATACCACAACCTTATGATATTGTGATAAATGAAATAATGAGCGATCCAAATCCAATAGTGTTATTATTGCCTGATGCTGAATATTTAGAACTTTATAATACTACTAATTATGATATTGAGTTAAAAAATTGGTCGTTAACTATAGGAACAACTCAAAAATCTATCCCTCAAACTACTATTTCTGCAAAAGGATTTCTTATACTATGTAGTACAACAATGACAAGTATTTTTCAGAATTATGGCAATGCAGTCGGAGTATCAAGTCTTTCTTTAACCAATGAAGGAACAACATTAAAAATTAAAACTAATTTAGGTCAATTAATTGATTCTGTCCAGTATTTAAAAACATGGGCTCAAGATGTTGTAAAATATGGAGGTTGGTCAATTGAAAAAATTGACCCATTAAATAATTGCAGCGGTAGTGGCAACTGGATAGCATCAAATGACTTAAATGGAGGAACTCCTGGAATGGATAATTCTGTAAAAGCTTCAAATATTGATACAATTGCACCAACGTTAATTTCAGCTTTTATTTTAGATTCAAATTCGGTTAGTCTTACTTTTTCAGAAGTTATAAATACAAATTTTGGTAATATCAAATCTAACTATTTTCTTAATAACGGAATTGGAAACCCCGACAGTGTTGAGATTTCGCTAAATACAATAACACTCATTTTTACAACTGGTTTTACAGAAGGTTTAGAAAATACTTTAACAATTAGCAATATGTCAGACTATTGCGATAATATTACTACAAATATTTCCAGTAATTTTTCATATTTTATTCTTCATCCTTACGATGTTGTAATTAATGAAATAATGGCAGACCCAAACCCTGTAGTTGCCTTACCTGCGTGGGAATATATTGAGCTTTATAACCGTACAAATCATTCAATTGATGTTACAAATTGGTCATTAACAGTAGGAACTACAATTGTAAAAATTCCAAATACACAAATTGCAGCCAATGGTTATTTAATTATTTGTTCAAATTATGCTTACGATGAACTATCAAATTATGGAAATGCAGTAGGAATATATAATAATCCTGCATTAGTTGATGCTGGACGAAATGTTACAATTACTGATAACAGCAATACAATAATTTCAAGTGTAACATATTCGGAAAATTGGTATGGAGATGCTTCAAAAAATGGTGGTGGCTGGTCATTAGAAGTTATTGACCCAAATAATTTTTGCGGTGGAATTTATAACTGGAAAGCGTCTGTTGATGAACGCGGCGGAACACCAGGAAGTGTAAATTCGATTCTAGCAACAAATATTGATTCTGTTAAACCCGATTTAGAATATGTTATGGTTTATAATGAAACTACTTTATTGGCTCATTTTTCGGAAGTTATAAAACCAGAATCGGCTCAAACAATTTCGAATTATTCAGTCTTGGGCTATAATATTGATTCTGCAAAAGTAGATGGAAATGATGGGCGAAATATTTTTCTATACTTTAATCAATCATTTGTAATTGGAGTTGAAAATCTATTATATATTCAAACAATTTACGACCAATGCGATAACTTACTTTTAAGCGATTCTGCAAAATTTACATTTAATAAAGTTGAGCCTTACGATGTTATAATAAACGAGTTAATGATTGATGCAGACCCTTATGTAGGGCTTCCAGAATATGAATATCTTGAATTATTTAATAGAACAAATCACGATATAGATTTGATTGGCTGGACTTATATTGGTGGAACAACAATTAAAGAAATACCTTTTTCAAAAATTAAAGCAGGAAATTATTTATTATTTTGTAACACAAACAATATTAGTGCATTTCAACAATTTGGCAGTGTTACAGGAATTACCAGTTTTTCACTTCCAAATACAGAACAAAATATCACCATAAAAGATTATAATGGGGAGGTTATTCATTCAGTGTCTTATTCTGATGAATGGTATAATAATGCGTATAAAAAAGATGGAGGCTGGTCGCTCGAATTAATTGACCCAAATAATCAATGTGGAGAAATATCAAACTGGACTTCATCGACCAATATTAAAGGAGGAACACCCAATGCAAAAAATTCTGTTTATAACACAAATGTTGATGTAACAAGTCCGTCATTATTAAGAGCATTTGTTTATAATCTTTCAAGTAACGATACCTTAAAAGTGTGGTTTAATGAACCATTAAAGAAAGCATCATTAACAAATAAAACTTATTATAATGTTGATAATGGAGTTGGAAATCCAATATCGGTAATTCCTATTGAAAATCAATTTAATTCAATTTTATTAGTATTTTCACAACCATTTTCAGATAATATAGTTTATACACTAACGTTAACAGATTCAATTACTGATTGTGTTGGAAATAAAATTGGCATTAATAATAGTTGTAGGTTTGCAATTCCCGATACAGCACTTCCAAAAGATATAATTATAAATGAAGTTCTTTTCGACCCAAAGGGCGATGGAGTTGATTTTGTTGAACTTTATAATAATTCAGAAAAAATTGTGAGTTTAAGAAATCTAAAGTTTACGAACCGAAGCGATAGCACTCTTGAAACTCAAGTTAAAACAATATCTATTGAAGATAATTTATTCTTTCCTAACGAATTTAAAGTAATAACTATTTCTCCAGAAATTGTACAAGGTCAATACAATTGTCCTGATTTAAAGGCATTTGTAAAGGCTGACGGAATGCCAACCTATAGTAATACAGACGGCACGGTTGTTTTAGTAGATACATGGATGAATATTATTGATGAAATGGCATATACGGATAATATGCATTATGCACTTTTAGTAAGTGTAGATGGAGTTTCATTAGAGCGTATTAATTATAATAGACCTTCTGATGATGTTACAAACTGGAATTCAGCAGCAGAAAATGTAGGCTTTGCAACGCCAGGGTATAAAAATTCGCAATATTCAGAAAATATCGAAAACACAAGTGAATTACTAATTACACCGGAGATTTTTTCTCCCGATAACGACGGGTATAATGATGTTTTGAATATTTCGTATAAAATGGATAATTCTGGCTACGATGCAACTATTTCAATATATGATTCAAAAGGAAGACTTGTAAGAAAACTTGTTCAGAACGAATTGCTTGCTATGGATGGCGTTTATTCATGGGATGGATTAACTGATGCCAGAACTAAAGCAGGAATCGGAATTTATATAATTTATTTCGAAGCTTTTGATTTAAATGGAAATGTTGTTAAAAGAAAAGAAGCTTGTGTTTTGGCTGCTAAGTTATAATTTAATTTAATTATTACACTGTTACATAGTATTTTATCTTACGAACTTACTTCAGAAATACTATTTATCGAAACCGTTACTTCCAAATTTCTAGTAAAACTTTCGACCTCAGTTTGAATTTGTTTTTTCAAAAGAGTAAGAGTTTCTACCGTTTTTATTTCGTAGTTTTTATCGTAAAAAACTACAATTTCGGCTATAGTCGTTCTGCCAATTTTTGATGCAAATATTTTAACATCTTTAAATCCATACTTTTGCTGGTTTGAAACAAGCTTTTCTTTTATCGCATCAATAACTGCTTTTGAAGGAGCTGCACGAAGCAAATCCATAACTCCCGATTTTATTAATTTATAAGGCTGATATACAAAGCAAATAATTAAAACTATTGTAATTCCGGGGTCTAAAAATGGAATTAAAAAACTAAATTGAGTACTATCTAACACAAGCGACATCAAAAAAACCAATAAAACCACAACGCTTATTAGTGCATCTAATAGCCAATTAATTGATTCTGTATGAATTATTTCAGATTTAGTTAATTTGGAATAATATTTTAAAATTAAAGTTAAGCTGCTACAAATTATAACCGAAAAAATAAGATATTCGGTAACTACAGCCAGTTCTATCATTCTACCTCCATTAAAAATAGACTGTATAGAAGAAACAAATAACGAAACGGCTAAAGTCATCAACATAAGTCCATTGATTAGAACAAACATTGGTTCAAATGCATAATATCCGAAGTTAAAACGAGGACTGTATTTTACATTTAATAATTTTGCAATTCGCAAACCAGCGAGAGAGATCGACATTGCAATAAGAGTATAAAGAGCATCGAAAAGTAATGAAATTGAGTTTCCAAAAAT
>MENC01000231.1:0-6209 GCA_001768155.1 Bacteroidetes bacterium GWA2_30_7 | reverse complement strand
ATAGAGTCATTTTTTTTGTTAATTTTTTTTTGAATTATCCTTCTTTCCAATCTTTTTAATACTTTCTGCTATTGGTAGATTTTCGGGCATTGTACCTCCAAGTTCCTCAATAGTTTTGCGAACCTTTTTGCCAACTTCGAAATGAGTTTTATTGGCTTTTTGTTTTCCATTAATATTTTCTCTGTTTAATTTTTCTTCGGTTTGTGTAGCACGGAAAAGATTTGCAGCCAATTCAGTACTGCCCATGTGGTCTAAAATGTTTTCACTTTTCTTTAATCCTTTTTTGCTATGAATACCTTTAGCATCTAATCCTCCATATAAGCCCATATAACCATGATTTTGGAATATTGCATAGTCAATTGGTTCAATTACTCCGGCATTTTTTGCAGCTTCAGCCAACAGTTTGTTGTGTTCATACATTTCTTTACGAAGGAAGAGGCGTTTTTCTTCTTCGGTTTTTAATTTTTGATATGTCTGCATTTGTTGAATCTCATGCAAACGGGTTTGAACAGCAAAATAGGTTTGCCCAAGTGCTACAATTTCTTTGCTTGGATCAGCATTTTGAACAATAAGATAACAGGCATAACGCGAAAGTTTTACACTTGGCATAGAACGTTCAGCCCCAGAGCCAATTGAAACCATCTCGTTGAACTCAACGATATGGTTTTCTACAGGCTGCCCACTATTTTTACAGGCTTCTTTTGCTTTGTTAATAACTGATATAAAATTCCGAAAATCAGTATATTCAAGTATTTTTGCTAACTTTCTTGCTCCCCAAAATTCGTAACCATCTTTATCAACCTCTTTTATTTGTTCAAAGATTGTTTGGGTTGGGTTATTTAATTTATTTTCCATGCATGTAAAAATTTTAATTATTTAAATAGAGCCCAAATTATTTAAACTCCAAAATATGTTCAATATATTCTATTTCGTCTTTACTTTTATAAAACCAAAAACGCAAATAATAAATCCCTTTTTGAGTAGTTGTAAAAATATAATCTTGACAAATAACTACTGGATGTGGTTTAACAAAGCCTTTTGTATTCTCAAATGTTGTAATCCAATATATTGAATCCTCAACATTAGTTTCAAATTCAAATTTAGTACCTTCATTTGCAGAATAACAAACTTCCACATTTGCATTTTGATTGACTATATAATTTCTTCTACCATCAATTTTAATTGGAGATACAGGAAATTTATCAAAATAGGTTTGGCTATAAATATTTGACAAACTAACAATTAAAATAACAATATATAGAAATAGTACTCTCATTTAAATGTATTTATCAAATTATCTTACGTCCTACTATATATTATTCTAAAAAAACAAAAGATTGCTTCGTCCCTCGCAATGACGCTGTGAACAACAAACCACAAACAACAAACATTCCTCTATTTCAGCCACTTATCCAACCATCCAAAAAACTCTCGTTGCCATAAAATACTGTTTTGTGGTTTCACAACAAAGTGAGTTTCTTCGGGGAAAAACAAAAGTTTAGCATCAACTCCAACTAATTTTGCTGCATTAAAAGCCTGAAGGCTTTCGGTATATGGAATTCTAAAATCGTAACCTCCTGTAATAATTAAAATTGGAGTGTCCCAGTTTTGAACAAATTTATGAGGTGAATTAGAGTAAGATTTTTGTGCAACTGCATTATTTTTTTCCCAATAAGGTCCGCCCAAATCATGGTTTACAAAAAACATTTCTTCAGTTGCAGCATATTGACTTTCAAGATTAAACATTCCACAATGTGAAATAAATGCCTTAAACCTTTTCTCATGATGTCCTGCAAGCCAGAAAACCGAAAAACCGCCATAACTTGCTCCAACAGCACCAAGTCGGTTTGGGTCAATAAATGGTTCTTTTTTAAGTTCATCAGTTGCACTTATATAATCTTTCATATTTTGTCCGCCATAATCGCCTGAAATCTGAGCATTCCATTCCTGCCCGAATGATGGTAAACCCCTGCGGTTTGGAGCTATAATTACATAATCGTTAGCTGCCATAATCTGAAAATTCCATCTGTAAGAAAAAAACTGACTAACAGTACTTTGTGGTCCACCTTGACAATAAAGCAATGCAGGATATTTTTTAGTTGAATCGAAATTTGGAGGTAAAATTAACCATGTGAGCATTTGTTTTCCATCGGTTGTTTTAACCCAACGTTCTTCAACTTTGCCCATTTGAACTTTGTCGTAAATATGCTTGTTTGTGAATGTTAGCTGAGTTTCGTTTCCGGTTGCTTTATCAATTTTAAAAATCTCTGTAGCCATCGAAATCGACATTTTTGTGCCAATTATTACATCTCCTGACTCTGAAACAGAAGTATAATCATGTGCTCCTTGTGTAATTTGTTCAATTTCTGATGTTTCTACATCAATTTTATAAATTTGTTCGGTTGCTTTAGTTCCTGAAACAAACAAAATTTCAGAATCATTGTTTGTCCAGCAATAACTTACAGCATTTTGGTCAAAATTTTCAGTTAAGTATTTTTTCTCTTTGGTTTCAAGATTCATAATGAATAGTCTATCTTTATCTGATTCATAACCTGGTGTTTCCATACTTTGCCATGCAAGATATTTTCCATTATTTGAAAAAACAGGATTTTTGTCGTAGCCTAACATTCCGACAGTAATATTTTCGGTTATTCCTTTTTCAATATTATAAATGTAAATGTCAGAATTTGTGCTTAGTGCGTATTCTTTTCCCGATAGTTTTTTACAGGTATAAGCTATGTATTTTCCGTCTGAACTCCACGAAATTTCGGCATTATCGAAGTATGGAGATAGGGGAGAGTCGTAATGTTCATTTTCTAGAATATCTTTTCCATCTTCAATTTTATCGTTTTCAACTTTTGTAAGGAAAATATGGCTGAACGAATAATCGCTCCAATTGTTCCAATGGCGATACATTAAATCGGTTATTATCATTACATTAGAATTGGGCAAATCGCTATATTTTTCTTGTGGAGTTTGTTCAAGTTTTACATCTTTTATATAAAATAAATTATTTCCTGAAGGAGCTAGTTCAAAACCATTTAAGTCGCCATCTATAAACGAAACCTGCTTTTGATTAGAACCATCGGCATTCATTTTCCAAATTTGTGATGAACCTGATTCTGATGCTAAAAAGTAAATATTTTTTCCATCAGCAGACCATCTGATATTGTTTTCGTGTCCGCCAAAGTCGGTTAATTTTTTTGGTTCGCCACCATCGGTTGAAACTGAAAAAATATCGGTAAAGCCTTTGTTTTTCTTTATATCATAATAAGTTACGTTATAAATTACAGTTTTGCCATCGGGCGAAAGTTGAGCATCAGAAATTCTTCCGAATTTCCATAATGTTTCGGGAGTAATTCTTGTCTCGGTTATTTCCTGTTTTGACAATGAGTCAATTGGAGATTTTTCTGTTGATTTATTTTCTGTAGATTCTGATGAATGTTGTTTACATCCGGCAATAATTACAGAAAGTGCAAATGTGAATAAGAATATTTTTTTCATTTTATATAGTTTAGTAATTTTTTTAATTTTATGAAAGGGCTAAAGCCTTGAATTTGTATTTATTAATTATATCCACGCCCTATATTTCGACTGGCTCAATAACCGAAGGACGTGGCAATTAGTACTTAACATTGTATTTTGCTAAGTATTTTTTTCTTCAAGCTTCATAAATTAATTGTTTTGATTTATTAATACTTTCAATCAAATATGGATTTTTTAACTGATTTTCAGTAAGTAAGTCAATTTTGCGATGAAATATCTCCATTAATGCGTCTTCTAAGTCCCATATACTTTGTCCTTTTTGCAAAGGGTCAATTCCATTTTGAAATGCTATTAGTAAATCAATATCACTTTTTTTATTAAAATTTTTAGTGCATACTGACCCAAAAGCATAAGCTCGTATTACATTGTGTGCTTTAAACAGCTCAATAATTTGTGGTATTTTTTTTTTAATTATTGGTTGTAACATATTTTCATTTTTCATTCAAAAGTTTTTCAACTTCTGATTTCAATTTAGGTAAGTGGTTTATAATTATATTCCAAACTTGTACATTTTCGATTTCATCGTATCCATGAGTTAATTTGTTACGGGCATCAACGATTCTTCTGGAATTTGAAATTGAAATTTCGGGTGATAATTTTAATAGGGCATTCATTGCCTCTCCAATTGTAATTAGATTTCTCTCAATGGCATCTTGTAATAATGGACTACTATCGTATTTTGCATATTGTTTTGAATCTCCTAAATAAGAATCAATCTGGCAAATGCAGTCGAAAATATCTTTAAGAAATTTTTTTTGCGAATTATCCATAAATATGAAGTTTTGTTTGGTTGAGTTCTTTAATAAAATATGGATTTTTAAGCGACCTTTCAGTAACTAAATCAATTTCGCGATGAAGTAATTCTCTTAACTCATCGTGTAAATTCCACCAATGCTCACCTGCCACCAACGGGTCTAAGTTATCCTGAAAATTAATAATCAAGTCTATATCACTTTCTGAATTAAACTTATCGGTAACTACTGAACCAAAAGCATAAGCATTTTTAATTTTATGTTTTTTTAAAAGAATTATAACCTTTGGCAAATTTTTTTGAAATGTTGGATGTAACATAATTTTCAAATACTAAAATTATACAATATAAATAATCTATTTGTATTTATCAATTCTATTCAAGCCCAAAATACTCAATTCATAATTCGGGAATATTGCTAACGCCGACTCATAATTGTTTTTGGCTTCGCTAAAGTTTTTTAATTGTTCGTAGCAAAATCCTCTGTTATGAAAGGCTTCGTAATAATTTGAGCGATGATTTATAGCTTTTGTAAAAAAACTAATTGCCGACTTATAGTCGTTTTTAAAATTCATGTTAATGTATCCAATGTTGAAGTAAGCCTGAAAATATGTAGAATCAATGTCGTTAACTATTGTGTAATATTCGTTAATAGCTTTTTCAAAATTATTAGAATTTTGATAGTAATATCCTAAATTATAATGAGCTTCTGGTGAAGTTGGTATTACATTAATTGCATTTTTGTAAAAATATACTGCATTGCTGTCTTTTCGAGCCGATAAAATATTTCCAAGTAAAATATATGCATCGTAATAATCAGGGTTTAGAGTTGTTGCAATCTGAAAGTTTTCAAGTGCTTTCGTTGTATCAATCATTTCTTTGTAAATTATTCCTTTAAGAAAGTAGATTTCGGCTTTATTGTTGTTTAATTCTTCGGCTTTTGCTAAATATTGCATTGATTTAACATATTCTTTTACAAACAAATGCAGTTGAGCTAGTTTTATATGTACATCGGCACTATCGGGAAATAGTTTTAAAGCTTTTTCGAGCCATTCTTTGCTTTTCGATGATTTGGCAGCTTTTATATAAGCTTCGCTTAAATCATAATAAATTTGCGGATTTAGTGAATCAATACTAATTGCAACTACAAGATCGTTGATTGCATTTTCGGGTTGATTATTTTGTGAAAATAACTTGGCACGTTGAATAAGCAAGGAAGTGTTTTTTGGGTCTTTTCGTATTTTATCAGTTATTGATTCAACTGTTGCTATTGAATCTGAGCTTGTAATGCTTTGATTATTATCTGGAGCGTTGCAAGAAAAAAAAATTATGAATGTTAAAAAAAATACTAATAATTTCATTCAAATAAAATTTAAAAAGACCTTCAAAGTTTTTAAAACCTTGAAGGTCTAAAGTGTATTAAGTTATTTTGCTAAAGCTTCTCGAATTTTCTTTTCTAATTCTTCGGCTAATTCGATATTATCAACCAGTAATTGCTTAACTCCATCTCGTCCTTGACCAAGTTTTGTCTCTCCGTAACTGAACCATGAACCGCTTTTTTTAATAATATTAAGTTCAACTCCTAAGTCAATAATTTCACCGTTTTTAGAAATTCCTTCGCCATACATTATGTCAAATTCGGCTTTACGGAAAGGTGGAGCAACTTTATTTTTTACAACTTTTACTCTTGTTCTGCTTCCTGTAACTTCTTCACCATCTTTAATTTGAGTTATTCTACGAATATCTAATCTAACTGATGAATAATATTTTAGTGCATTACCACCGGTTGTTGTTTCGGGACTTCCAAACATAACTCCAATTTTATCACGAAGTTGATTAATAAAAACACAGCAAGTTTGAGTTCTGCTGATTGTAGCAGTTAACTTACGTAATGCTTGCGACATTAATCGTG
>MENC01000230.1:3901-5467 GCA_001768155.1 Bacteroidetes bacterium GWA2_30_7 | reverse complement strand
GCATTTTTTTCATATCTATTTACCTGGAAGGTAGATAAATCAATGTTAGATATAAATTCTTCTGATTTTTTGTTTCAAGCAGATATAATAGTTGACAATTGGGCAGGTAAAGCAGGAGCATTAGTCGCTAATAAGTTCATTAATAATTGGTTCGGAATACCTTCATTTTTATTTTTATTCATATTCTTTATTGTAGGATTCAGATTATTAAATGTAAGAATACTGAATACTCAAAAAGCAATTTGGAACACATTATTTGTAATTCTTTGGTCGTCAATATTTCTCGGATTATTATTTAGAGATAATTTCTTTGTTTTAGGAGGCTTACATGGTTTGTTTATGAGCAAATGGCTTTCATCAATGTTAGGTCAGGGAGGAACGATAATTACGTTAGTTATAGCATTATTAACATTTATAATATTCAGATTTGAAGGCTCTTTACAAAAAATTAAAGATTATTTTTTGAAGTTCGCACAATTGTTTGCTAAAACAGAAACTTCTGAAAATAAATCAGAACCTGAATTTATTATTAATCATGAAAGTGAAGACGATTTAATATCCGAAGATAAAAATATTGAAAATGAAGACGATTTAGATGATGATATTGAAGATGAGGAAGAAGAGCTAGATGATGATAACGACGAATTTAATAAACCAATCAATCTTGATAACAATGTGAACTTAATTAATTCAGAAAAAAATGAAGAGTTTGAATTTACTGTTGAGAAAAAAATTGATGAAATTTTAATTGACGAAAATCAAAGCCTCTCTCCTACTGGCGATTACGACCCAACTTTAGACCTTTCAAACTACAAATTTCCACCAATTGATTTATTAGAAGACCATAAATCTTCAAACTCCGATGTGTCTGAACAAGAACTTAATGAAAATAAAAATAAAATTTTAGAAACTCTTCGAAATTATAAAATCGAAATCGATAAAATTAAAGCTACAATCGGACCAACAGTAACTTTATACGAAATTGTACCGGCACCCGGAATTAGAATATCAAAAATAAAAAATCTTGAAGATGATATTGCTTTAAGCTTATCTGCTTTAGGAATAAGAATAATAGCTCCAATACCGGGAAAAGGAACAATCGGTATTGAAGTTCCAAACCAAAAACCAGAAGTTGTTTCGATGAGGTCTGTTATTGGCTCTAAAAAATTTCAAGAATGTAATTTCGAACTACCTGTAGTATTAGGGAAAACCATTACTAATGAAACCTACATGTTCGATTTAACTAAAATGCCTCACCTCTTAGTTGCAGGAGCTACTGGGCAAGGAAAGTCGGTTGGTCTTAATGCGATATTGGCTTCACTTTTATACAAAAAACATCCTTCGCAGCTCAAGTTTGTAATGGTTGACCCTAAAAAAGTTGAACTAACATTATATTCAAAAATCGAAAAACATTTTTTAGCAAAAATTCCCGATGCTGACGATGCAATTATTACAGATAATCAGAAAGTTGTAGCTACACTTAATTCATTAACAGTCGAAATGGATAACAGATACGACTTACTTAAAAAAGCACAAGTAAGAAATATTGTTGAATACAACGAAAAA
>MENC01000230.1:0-3831 GCA_001768155.1 Bacteroidetes bacterium GWA2_30_7 | reverse complement strand
TCCATCTGTAAACATTATTACAGGTATTATAAAAGCAAATTTTCCTGCCCGAATTGCATTTAGGGTTTCATCATTAATAGATTCACGAACTATACTCGACAGTCCTGGTGCAAATCAATTAATTGGAAGAGGCGATATGCTTATTTCACAAGGAAGTACAATGGTTCGCGTTCAATGTGCATTTATTGATACCAAAGAAATTGATGCTGTAACAGATTTTATTTCTAATCAGCAATCATATTCAACAGCTTTTCTTTTGCCAGAATTTGTTCCCGAAGGAGAATCCGGTTCGTTGGATGTTGATTTAAGCAAAAGAGACGATTTGTTCGACGATGCAGCTCGACTTGTAGTTACTCATCAGCAAGGTAGTACATCATTAGTACAGCGAAAATTTTCGATAGGTTACAACAGAGCCGGACGAATTATCGACCAGCTTGAAGCAGCCGGAATAGTTGGACCATACGAAGGTAGCAAAGCAAGACAAGTATCATACACCGACTTAAACTCTTTGGAACAATATTTGAACTCACTTGGAAATTAGGATTTAACTGCGTAGCAACATAAAACTTCAAACTTGAAACTTCAAACAATCTAAAATATTAACAATGAAAACACTACTTCTATCATTAACCTTATTATTTTCTTTCACATTCGCATTTGCACAAGACGATTCGAGTAGTAAAAAAGCTAAAGAAATTCTTGATAAAGTATCTGCCAAAATGAAAACTTATACAACAGTTCAGGCAGAATTTGTTAGTACTATGGAAAATCTTCAGGATAACATAAAGGAAACTTTGAAAGGGACAATAAGGCTAAAAGGAAACAAGTATAAATTAGAAATATCAGGTACTGAAATATTTACAGATGGAAAAACCATGTGGACTTATTTGAAAGATGCAAATGAAGTAAATATTTCTGAACCAGACCCAAATGATGATTCATCTTTAAACCCTGCAAAAATTTTTAAAATTTGGGAAAGCGATTTCAAATTCAAGTTTGTAAAAGAAACTTTTGAAAAAGCTATTGCTTTATATGAAATTGATTTATATCCAATTAATAAAGATAAAACATATTCAAGAATTACTTTAAAAATTGATAAAGACAAGTTAACAATTGCATCAATTAAATATGTTGGCAAAGAAGGAAATAATTATACAATTGAAATACAGAAATTTATCCCAAATAATCCCTTTGCAGATAATTTATTTACCTTTGATGAAAAAGCACATCCTGGTGTTGAAAAAATTGACATGAGATAAGATATGTAAAATGTAATATTTAAAAGGTAATATTTTATGAGCAAAATACTTATTGTTGAAGATGAACCTAAAGTCGCAGCTTTTATAAAGCGAGGGTTAGAAGAAAATAATTTTATTGCTGAAATTGCTAAAGATGGTCAAGAAGGTCTTAATCAGTCTATTAATGAATTTTATAATGTTATAATTTTAGATTTGAATTTACCTTTAATTAATGGACTTGATTTATGCAAACAAATAAGATTAGTAAATTCTAAAGTTCCAATTATTATGCTAACTGCGTTAGGAACAACTGAAGATAAAATTATAGGTTTTAATTCTGGAGCTGACGATTATTTAGTTAAACCTTTTGAGTTTAGTGAGCTACTTGTAAGAATTAAAGCCCTTATCAAGCGTTCAGGAAATGATGAATTAATTTCAAATATTCTAAAAGTGAATGACCTTGAAATGAATCTTGATACTAAAGTTGTTAAACGAGCCAACAAGAAAATAGAATTAACTGCAAAAGAATTTATGTTGTTAGAATTTTTTATTCGCAACAAAGATAGAGTTCTTTCAAGAGCAACAATTGCCGAAAAAGTTTGGGATATAACTTTCGATACAGGTACTAATGTTATAGATGTTTATATTAATTTTCTCAGAAGAAAAATTGATAAAGATTTTTCACCAAAATTAATTCATACTCAAGTTGGAATGGGTTATGTTTTAAAAGTTGAAAATGATAAATGAAAATCAGAAATAAACTTACCTTACTTTTTGCTTTAATAGTTTCAGGGTTATTGATTGCTTTTTCTTTATCAGTTTATATTTTATCAGCAAACTTTAGAACAGACCAATTTTATTCTCGCCTTAAAGATAGAGCAATTACAACTGCCAGATTGTTATTAGCTGTAAAAGAAGTTGATAGTGGATTATTACGCATTATCGACCGAAATTCATTATTATTATCACAAGAACATATATTAATTTATAATAATGATAATGAATTAATTTATAATAGTTTAGAAGAAGACACTACAAATATTTCTCTTAATATTATTAATAAAGTAAGATTAAATAATGAATTAAGATACGATATTAACGATAAAGAAATTCTTGGAATTCAATTTCATAAAGAGACAAAACATTTTGTTGTAATTGCAAGTGCTTATGATATGTATGGAAGAAGTAAACTTCAGTTTTTAAAACTTATTCTAATTATTGGCTTTATATTATCAATTACTATTATTGTTTTTTCAGGACTAATTTACTCTGCTCAAGCATTGAAACCAATTTCTAAAGTTATTTATCAAGTTGATGCAATTTCAGCTACAAACCTAAATTCCAGAGTCGAAGAAGGTAACAGAAAAGATGAAATTGCTTTACTTGCAATTACGTTTAATAAAATGTTAAGCAGATTAGAAAGTTCATTTAATTTGCAGAAAAACTTTGTTGCAAATGCTTCTCACGAATTAAGAACTCCTTTAACAGTTATAAAAGGTCAAATAGAAGTTGCACTTTTAAAAAATAGAACACAAATTGAATATGAAGAAATTTTAAATTCTATTCATGATGATATTGATAATATGAATTCTTTAGCAAATGGTTTATTAGAGTTGGCTCATGCAAGTAAGGATGTCTCAGAAATTACAAAGAATGAACTCAGAATTGATGATATAATCTGGACTGTCCAAACAGAAATGCAAAAAAAGAAAAGTTATTATAAAATCCTTATCGAATTTGATAATTTTCCTGATAATGAAAATGATTTATTAATATTTGGAAATGAGCATCTAATTAAGTCTGCTCTGTCAAATATCATAGATAATTCATGTAAATATTCTTCTGATAATACTGTAAATATTAAAATTTCATTCAATAAAGATGGCTTTTTGCTCGAATTTTCTGATAAAGGTATTGGAATTTCTGATTCTGAGATAAATCAAATATTTGAACCTTTTTATAGAGCTTCTAATGCTAAATCTCAAAAAGGTCATGGGCTGGGACTATCATTAACTAAGAAAATTGTAGAACTTCATAACGGAAAAATATTAATTTCCTCTAAAATTAATCAAGAAACTAAAGTAGTGATATTTTTTCCTAAATTGATTTAAAAAGATTATTCGACATTTTTAGTGAAAACCTTGCTGAAAACTTTGCTAAAAACCTTATTTTCAATCGTTAACCTTAGTAATAAACATCAACCGTCCTCACTTACCTTATTCCCTTATTTGAAAGCCAATTATTTAATAAATAAGCCGATGCACTGAGCTTGTCGAAGTGTAATAAGGTTATATGCTTTTGTCATTTTTTGTTACTAAAGTTTAAAAAAAATTAGGTTCTTAAAAAACAATCAGAGCTTTAATTTATCATCAAATAATTGATTTTTTAATGTTCTGCCTTAAATTCTTTAAATACTTCGATAAGGCTGGGTAAAACCTGACGAGCATCACCAATTATTCCATAATCAGCAACTTCAAAAATTGTTGCATCTTTATCGGTATTAACTGCTACAATACATTTTGAACCGCTTACTCCGGCTACATGCTGAACTGCTCCTGAAATTCCTATTGCAAAATATAGGTTTGGTGCAACA
>MENC01000229.1:17402-22376 GCA_001768155.1 Bacteroidetes bacterium GWA2_30_7 | reverse complement strand
GTTCTTATTGCAGAAGATAATAACATTAACCAAATTCTTGTTAAAACACTTTTAAACAAAAAAAACTTTAAAGTAGATACAGCCGAAAATGGCTTAATTGCATTTGAAAAAGTAAAAGCTAACGAATATAATATAATTCTAATGGATTTACATATGCCGGTTTTAGATGGCTATGAAGCTACTAAAAAAATCAGAGAAGAATTAAGTAGCCCAAAAAATAATATTCCAATTATTGCTCTTACTGCAGCCGCAATCAAAGGTGAGAAAGAAAAATGTTTAAGTATTGGAATGAACGACTATTTATCAAAACCATTTAAAGCAGAAGAATTATATTCAAAAATTTTAGAAAATGTTTAATTTTTAAAAATTATTATATGAACGCAAATAAATATAAGTACATTAATTTAAGTTATTTAAATGAAGTTGCAGAAGGCAATAAAGATTTAATTATTGAATTAATAGAAATTTATAAAAGCCAGATTCCAGAATTTATAGAATTATTTAATACTTATTTGAATAGCTCTAATTGGTATCAAATAGGGTTAGTTGCACATAAAGCAAAATCTTCGGTAGCAGTTATTGGAATGAAAAAATTAGCCGAGGACTTGAATAAGCTAGAAACATTATCAAAAAACTCAGAACACACTGAGTTATATAAAAACTATATTGACGAATTTAGTAATTACACAAAATATGCTGATGATGAATTAAATGATTACTTAAGTAATTTATAGATATTTCCTTGACTTATGTAAGTGAAATTTGTAAATTTGTATAATAAACTTGAATTTAAATTAATTTTTATGAAAACAAAATTTACTTTACTGAAACTATATTTGATTATAATTATTTATTTTTCAATAATTTATAATGCATTATCACAAACAAAATATATTGTAAATGTTTCAAACTACTCTTTTTCACCATCTACATTGACAATATTAGCAGGTGATACAGTTGAGTGGCACAATATATCAGGAAATCATAATGTAAATGGAACAACCGGAACATTTCCAAGTAATCCGGCTTCTTTTGGAAACTTAGCTGGAACTGGTTGGACTTATAGTTATGTTTTTAATACCGTTGGAAGCTATGAATATCAATGCAATATACATCCTTCGATGAAAGGGTATATTACAGTTAATGCAGCTGCAATTGCAAGTAGTGTATTCGAAAATAAATTTTTATCATTTTATCCAAATCCATGTTCTAAAATATTAAATATAAATTATAATTTACATAATAATATTGCTGTAAAAATTTACAATATCACAGGAACTCTTGTTTTAAGCAAACAGATTGATTTAAATGACAATACTATTGATATTGAAAGTATTCCAATGGGGTTATATATTGTACAATTTCTTGAAGATAATAAAATAGTTTTCTCTCGAAAACTAATTAAAGAATAAGCTCATAATATTTTTACGTTTCTTTTTTATTGATAATTTTGCAAAAAAAGCAAAATGATTAATGAATTTGTTGGATGGTTTGGCAGTATAATGCTCAGTTTATGTGCAGTTCCACAAGTTATTCATACATATAAAACTAAAAAAGCAGGAGACTTATCGTGGGGATTTCTATGGTTATGGTTTTGGGGCGAAATTTTCACATTAATTTATATAATTTATAGCGATATAGAATCAGAAATATATCATATTCCACTATATATGAATTACATATTTAATACTTTATTGGTGGTTTATTTAATTTATGCGAAAAGGTATTACAAACCTATAATCGAAAAAACACCTTGAAGCGTGGCTTTTGCCACCTTCAAGCGTGTTTTTTCACCCCTTCAAGCATGTTTTTTGCCACCTTCAAGCGTGTTTTACCAAATTATTCTAATACTATTATTTATTGCTAAAAAATAGTTTATCTTCAGAATATGAAATATTTACAGTCGAATTTATACTGATTTTACCCCCAAGAATTTGTTTTGAAAGTTCATTAACAATATATTTTTGAATTACTCGTTTCAGTGGTCTTGCACCATATTGATTATCAAAACCTTCTTCGGCAATCCAAGATATAGCTTTTTCATCAACATTTAATTTAATATTATTTTTTGAAAGTGTAGTTGAAATATTGTCAATTAACAATTTAATAATTTGAATAATTTGACTTTTTACAAGAGGAGTAAACATAATAATTTCATCAATTCTGTTCAGAAATTCGGGTCTGATAGTTTGTTTTAGTAAATTTAAAAGTTCAATTTTAGTTTTTTCAATAGTTTCAGTTCTATTTTTGGAATTAATATTTTGAAATTTATCGAAAATAATATTTGAACCTATGTTAGAAGTCATAATAATAATAGTATTCTTAAAATTTACCAAACGACCTTTATTATCAGTTAATCTGCCATCGTCTAAAACTTGTAAAAGTATATTAAATACATCCGAATGTGCTTTTTCAATTTCATCAAGTAAAATAACTGAATATGGTTTTCGTCTTACAGCTTCGGTTAGTTGCCCACCTTCGTCGTAGCCAACATAACCTGGAGGTGCTCCAACTAATCGTGAAACTGAATGACGTTCTTGATACTCAGACATATCAATCCTAATCATTAGATTTTCATCGTTAAAAAGAATTTCTGCTAATGCTTTAGCTAATTCAGTTTTACCAACTCCTGTAGTTCCAAGAAAAATAAATGAACCAACTGGTCTTTTTGCATCTTGTAAACCCGCCCTACTTCTGCGAACTGCATCCGAAAGAGCTTCTATAGCTTCGTCCTGTCCAATAACACGTTTATGCAATTCTGATTCCAGATTAAGAAGTTTGTCAATATCATTTTGGAGCATTTTAGAAACAGGAATTCCTGTCCATTTTGAAACAATTTCAGCAATATCTTCTGAATTTACTTCTTCATTTATTAAAGCATTATCTTTTTGAGTTTTAGACAGTTCGTCTTTAATTTTCAAAATATCTGCCTCAACATCTTTAATTTTTCCATATCTGATTTCAGCAACTAATCCATAATTTCCTTCTTTTTCGGCTTGTTCAGCTTGAAATTTAAGACTTTCGATTTGTTCTTTGTTTTTTTGAATTTTACCAATCAGTGCTTTTTCAAGTTCCCATTTAGCTCGTAATTCGGTGTTGTTTTCGTTTAGCAACGAAATTTCTTCGCCCAATTCTTTGATTTTTTTAGAACTTCCTTCTCTTTTTAATGCTTCTCTTTCAATTTCGAGTTGCTTTATTTTTCGTTCAATTTCGTCAATATCTTCAGGAACAGAATTCATTTCAATTCTTAATTTAGAGGCTGCTTCATCAATAAGGTCAATAGCTTTATCGGGTAGAAATCTGTCAGTTATATATCTTTGTGAAAGTTCTACAGCTGCAATAATTGCTTCGTCTAAAATTCTAACTTTATGATGAGTTTCGTATTTTTCTTTAATTCCTCTTAAAATTGAAATAGAACTCAATGTATCTGGTTCATCAACTATTACAATTTGAAAACGACGTTCGAGTGCTTTATCTTTTTCGAAATATTTTTGATATTCACTTAAAGTCGTTGCACCAATTGCTCTTAAATCGCCACGTGCAAGAGCAGGCTTTAAAATATTCGCTGCATCCATTGCACCTTCGCTTTTTCCTGCACCAACCAAAGTGTGTATTTCATCAATAAATAATACTATCTCTCCGTCAGAATCAACAACTTCTTTTACAACAGCTTTTAACCTTTCTTCAAATTCTCCTTTATACTTTGCACCAGCAATTAAAGCTCCCATATCTAATGAATAAATTTCTTTGGTTTTTAAATTTTCAGGAACATCACCATCAACTATTCTGTGTGCAAGCCCTTCTGCTATTGCAGTTTTTCCAACACCGGGTTCGCCAATTAAAATAGGATTATTTTTGGTTCTACGTGTTAATATTTGCAAAATTCTTCTTATTTCTTCGTCACGACCAATAACGGGGTCAAGTTTTCCTAACCTTGCTCTTTCATTAAGATTTATTGCAAATCGGTTTATTGATTGATAAGTTTCTTCAGCAGATTGACTTTTCGCCTGTGACCCTTTTCTTAAATCATTAATTGCTGATTTTAGATTTTTTTCATTGATACCAGAATCTTTCATTATTTGCGAAACCTGCTCTCCTGTTACAAATATTCCTAAAATTAAATATTCAAGCGAAACAAATTGGTCGCCATTTTCTTTTCCAAAATTTTGAGCTTTTAATAATGCGTTATTAGAATTGTTTGATAAATAGGGCTTTCCTCCTGTTACTTTTGGATAAGAGGCAATTATTTTATCAATTACTGATATAAAATTATTTATATTGACACTTAATTTATTGAAAATAAATGTTATAATATTTTCATCAGTATTATAAATTGCTTTTAGTAAATGAGAAGGTTCTATTGCTTGATTATTATTTAATTCTGCAATATTCAAAGCGTTTTGAATAGCATCCTGTGATTTTATTGTGAAATTATCAAAGTTCATAAAAATTTTTTTTATTAAGGTTCAAATTTATTGCCAATGAAAAATCGAACACTAAAAACTGACAAAATACCGCTAATGCTGATTAAATAATTGACATACTGTCAGGTATGTGTTTTTTTAAAAAATAAATAATGATGAAAAAATATTTTGTTGTAAAATTAATTTACCTATCTTTGCAATCCAATTACGGGGTGTAGCGCAGTTGGCTAGCGTACCTGCTTTGGGAGCAGGGGGTCGCAGGTTCGAATCCTGCCACCCCGACAGAGAAAAGGAAATGAAAGTTTCCTTTTTTTTTATTATAAAACCAATATGATTTTTTTGAAATCAAAAAAATATACGAAAGCTTTAATTATTCTACATCTTTATTCTGAATGAGTTTAAAAAAAAACCTCAAAAATCAATTATTTTGAGGGCTTTAGTATTAAGTAGTTTTATTTTTGTGAACCCGAAGGGATTCGAACCCCCAACCTCTTGATTCGTAGTCAAGTGCACTATCCAATTATGCTACGAGTCCTTTTTTGCAAATATA
>MENC01000229.1:5072-17393 GCA_001768155.1 Bacteroidetes bacterium GWA2_30_7 | reverse complement strand
TTTTTAATTTTTTTAAAGTAATTTTAGGAATTCAATGTTAATTTCAAAATTTGAATAATCTGTTGTCAAATTTCTTTAAAATTTCTAAAAATATATAGCAAAACAAATTTTTATGAATCAACCTTTTTTTAAAAAAAATATTTCAGCAATTATTTTATTGTTGGTTTATATTACAATTAATGCTCAACCTGCTAAAATCTATTCTACAAAAAAGCAGCATAAAGAGTTTTATAACCATTTTATTGAAAAATATAATTCATCAGATGTGAAAATAATTTGGAAATCTGATGTTAACGAAAATTTTGAAGATTATGTAAAAGGAAATACAGAAAAAGAAATGATAGGAACTTATAGTACTGTTATTCATGAACTTCTTCATGGTTATAACAATATTGATTTTGAGGGACATAACTATTTCATCGGAAATGATATTCGTATTTTTGTGCCATTTACTAAAGTTTATAATTCAAAAGAGTTAAACACGATGGTTCGCAAAGGTTTGCAGGATAGTATTGTACGTTATAATTTATATATTTCAGCCAAAACCGAGGTTTCTGGATATGGTAAAATTACAGATATAGATTTTAGTGCGAAAAATGAACCAATGTCGGTTCAGAATGGCATTTATGGTTTAATTGAGGAATTTGGGGCATATTATTTCGGATGTTTAGCCGTTTACGAACTATTTGATTATTACAATACTACATATAAAAAAGATGACTCTAACGCATGGCATGACTATAAGGACGCTGTATATGGTGATGCAATGGCTTATTACGAATTTAATTTATTTATAGGATGGTATATAATTTATGCTAAGGAAAAGCATTCTGATATTTATAAAGAACTTTGTAATAATAAATTAATGAGAGTAGTTTATACTCTGATTGACGATAAATTTAATAAGCTTGTTAAGCAATTTGATGCTAGAGTAATAGAAATCAATAAAAATCTAAAACCGGATATGATGGAAACTCTTGATTTTAGTGGTTCTTATGAAGATGTATTTCGTTTTATTGAAATGGCTGGAATTGAATCAGAATCAATATTTGAAACAGAAACCAAAATTGTTAATGGTAAAAAAGTTGAAACTAAAAAATTGCTCATCGATGTTGAAGATTTTGAAGAGTTGAAAAAACAATATACCGTAATGGTTAAAGAGTATAAGTTACTTATTGCTAAAGAAAAATTTCCTTTTACACAATTCGACAAACATATTGATTATTTAAAAAGCCAGACTACATCTTTAATAAAAAATGAATTGAAAAAGCTTAAAATTGAGGGTGTTACGACATTGAATTATAAAGAATTTATTAAATAAAAATTCTATAAAAAAAGCAGGTCTATAAGCCGGATTCTGTTTTTACGGTGAGCCGTAAATTCTATCATTTATCTGAGATAACAGTTGCCTGTTACCTTATGCGACCTACCCCCCGGCATCGGACGGGTCATCCTCAACTGCCGGTATACATGGTCTTGCAGCACACAAGTTGCACGGCTACAAATGTTGCCATCTGTACCGGTAAGCTCTTACCTCACCTTTTCACCCTTACCTCGACGAATCGGGGCGGTTATTTTCTGTTCCATTACTATACCCTCACGGATATCTTCCTGTTAGGAAGTGTGTTACCCAGCGCTGTCCGGACTTTCCTCCCCGATATAATCTGGGCGATAGAACGACCTGCTTTCTGCAAAATTAACTTATTTAAGGGATTAAATGAAAAAAGAATCATTAAGAAAATTAATGATTCTTTTTTTAATTTTAAGTACTTTAAATTCAAGGTGGCACATTGAGCGTGTTAAAGTACTAATTAATTAATACAATTCGACGTGGCATTCAGAACAGTTCGATTCTTGCCAAGCGTTATCAATATCAACAGGATGTTTAAATTCCATTGATGAATCAATTGTTGAATAATTCATATTGTTAAATAATCCTTGCCCAATAAATGTATGACAAAATGCACAATCTTTTGAAATAACCTTTCCATCATCAGTTTTGTGTTTTCCATCATGACATCTGAAACAACCATTTGATTCTAAGTGTCCAATATGCCGTGGATAAGCATTATAACGGACTTTCATTTCAGGGAAGGTATTTCTTGAATATGCAGTATAAATTTTAGGTATTGATGCTTTAATTTCTTTTTCAAAAGTTGTAAAGATATCTGGATATTGGTCTGTATAGTACTTTATAATTTGATTTTCAATTCCTATTTTTGCACTGTCTTTTGTAGAATAAATATCATTTAAAGCTTCCATTGCAGCAGCTTTAAGATAAGGAACTTTAGAAGAAAGTTCTCCTGAAGTAAATAAATGATTTATATAATATGAGGGTGCATAATACTCATGTGATGGTCTGTTATGGCAATCCATGCAGTCGAAAGGTCGTTTTTCCATTTTACTTAGAGAATCATCGCTAATTTCCATTTCTTCAGATTTATAAATAAGCTCTACGCCGGTTAACTTATTTTTATATTTTATCCATGGTACAAGTTCTCTTTTTTCGTCTGATGCATATTCCATTTCAATATTTGGATTAATATGCCAGTGAATACCTTCTGTTTGACCCATTGCAGCATGGTTTGGTCCTATTTTCATTTTCATAATAATATCCCATTCAGAATTACTGGAATCTGCTAAGAAATATTTTTCGTGCCTGATTTTATTAGTGTAGAATTTTTCGGGCCAATGGCATTTTTCACAAGTTTCTCTTGCTGGTCTTAAATTTCTAATTGGAGTTTCAATCGGAGTAGGATATGTACCAGCTATATATTTGAATACTTGCCTTAAACCCGACATTTTAGATTTTACATAAAAATCGACTCCTTCGCCAACATGGCATTCGGCACATTTAACTCTAGCGTGGGGCGAATATTGATATGCAATATATTCAGGTTCCATTACTTTATGGCATAAAGTTCCACAAAATTCAACCGATTCAGTATAATGAAATCCTTTATAACTACCAATAACTGTGAATAAAACGAAGAAAATAGTTACGATAGAAAAAATAATTGATGCATTTCTTGTTTTTGGGTCATTAAAATCAAAAATTAAACGTTTACTTTCATCTTCTTTAAAACCTTTTCTTTCTTTTCTTTTTTGTAAAAACATTCCAATTGGGATTATTAGCAATCCACCAACTAAAAATCCAGGTACAATAAGATACGTAAATAATTCAAAATAGACATTTCCAGCATTAAAAATTTTAGATAAGATTATTAGGAATATTATTGCAATCCAAGCAATTAAGGCGATTATTGTTCCTAAATAAGAAATGTAATTAAAATACGATTTTGGGAGTTTCATAATATATTTATTTAAAATTAATTACAATTATAAAGTTAAGTAACTCTTTTTCACTATCTTAAAATATCAATTTGGCATATTTTAAAATTGTATAAATAAAGTAAATTAAGATAGGTTTATGCTAAATAATAAGTATATTATTTAACATACAAAGTTATTAATAATACTCATATTCATCTTATTTATAGCAAATTATACAAACACTATATATATTATGTTTATAAGCATATTATAAATATTAAGTTTTAAGGGAAAATATTTGAAAGAATTCTGTAAGTATTTTATTTAGATTTACTAATAACCGACTAAATTCTTGTTAATCCTCTACGAGGAAAAATTGAAGTTCTATTATGTTGTTTTATTGTCATTTAAGCTCTACGAGCTATTCACCGTAGGTGATTTATGTCAATAAAATAAAAACTACCCAAAAATTCCACATTACCTCGTAGAGGTTTAACTAATAAATAGTTCCAAGAAAATTAAAAATTTAGTCGGTTAGTAGTGATTTAGATTATTAATTTTTGAAAAAGAAATTAAAAAAAAATTCATTGAAGTTTAACCTTTTTAATTATTCAAAAGTTTATAATATAGGTTTTTCATATCATTTGTAAGTCTCTCGAAATGAAACTTATCCTTTACTTGATTCCAACCGTTTTCCGATAAACTATTTCTTAAATTATCGTCGTTTACCAATTGTAATAATTTATTAGTAAAGTCCTCTAAATCACCATTATTACAAAGCAATGCAGTTTTATCAGGAATTACAATATTTTCTATTCCGCCTGTATTTGTTGTAACAATTGGTTTATTTGATGCTTGTGCTTCGATAAGACTAACTGGAGTTCCTTCGTTTAATGAGGTTAAAGCCACAATGTCAACACCTGCATAAACATAATCAACGTCTTTAATCCAAGATGTAAATGTTAAAGTGGCTTTTCGTTTATTAAATGTGTAATCGGTAAAATCTAATGATAAGGCACTAGCTTTTGCTTCAATATCTTTTCTACATTCACCATCTCCAATGATAAATGCTCTTATAGGGCGATTGGTTTTTTCAGTTAAATTTTTAATGGCATTTAAAAATAAATTATGATTTTTAACAGGAACAAGTCTTCCGACTATGCCGATTGCTATTTCGTTGTTGTTCAATTGATACTCTTCTCTGAATTGTTTTCTTTTTGAATCCATATTAATTTGGAATCTTGATAGGTCAAATCCGAGAGGAATAACTTCTATCTTTTCGGGACTGGTAATATTAAAAACCTCTGATAGTTCATATTTCTGTTTATCGCTAATTGCAATAATTTTTGTGCTTCGTTTTGCAAGGCTCTGTTCAATAGAACGAAATGCTTTTTCTTTATACGAATTAAAATATGAATGAAACACGTGTCCATGAAAAGTATGTATAATTATAGGTACTTTTGAATTATAAGCTGCTAGTCTGCCAAGAGTTCCGGCTTTTGAAGCATGAGTGTGAACAATGTCAGGCTTAAATCGTTTTATTATAGTTTTTAATTTTTGGTAAGCTATATAATCATTTTTTGGGCTTATTTCACGAAGCATTTCTGGAATTATAATAGGTTTAATTCCAAGGTTTTGTAAAATAAATTCGGAACTATCTTCAGTATCGTCTTTCATTCCGCCAATAAGAAGAGTCTTAAAATCTGGAGCGAGGTATTTAGTTAAGTAGGCTGCATTGTATGTTGGTCCGCCTAAATTGAATCTATTTATTATACGAAGTACTTTTAGCATTTTTTTAAATTGTGCGAATTTCAATAAATTATACGAGAAATATAATAAATAATTGAAAAATTATTATCAATGACATAGTAATGATGACTAAGAAAAATATTTTTTCCACCAATGCTGAAAAACCAATAATGCCCAAATATTTGCCTGACTATCAGCGGGGCTATTTGAATGAAGTTTATTTATAATATTCTGAATTTCAGGATAATTGAAAATTCCCTGTTTTTGAATAAATTCCTTATTTGATAGATTTTCAGATATTAAGGTCTTTAGTTCATATCGAAACCATTTTAACATTGGTACTTCAAAACCGTGCTTTGGTCGCTTATATAATTCAGTTGGTAATATTTCTCTAAAAGTATCTTGCAGGATTCTTTTTTTCATTTCAGAATTGATTTTAAAATCGGAGTTTAGCGAAAATGCAAAATTTACAATATTGTAATCCAAAAATGGAACTCTTACTTCGAGTGCATTTGCCATCGACATTAAATCAACTTTATGAAGCATATCGCCTTGTAATACCAAATTTACATCATTATAAAGTACACTATTTATACTTCCATCTTTTTTGTAAATCAGCGAGTTTCTTTTTGTTTTTAAAATATTAAAATCAATTTGTTTTGCAATTAAACGGTTTGCATCGTTTTCGTTCATTAGCGAACACCAATTCCAATATCTGTCAGATGATGAGGCTGATAATCCTTTATTGTATCTTTTTATTTGTCGTATTTTATTTGAAAATGAACTATTTCTTGATTCAGGAAAAATATTTAAAAATGGACTTAAAAGCTTTACGGATATATTTTTAAGACTTGAATTTTCTGCCATCCAATGTGCAAAATGTTTATAATAACCGGCAAAAATTTCATCGGCACCGTCGCCTGATAAAGCTACAGTTACATGTTTTCGGGTTAGTTGACTTAAAATATAAACCGGAATAGCAGACGAGTCGGCAAAAGGCTCGTCAATATAATCAAGTATATTATGCAGATTTTCAAATAAATCGTCGTTTGATAATGAAAAAACTGTGTGATTTGTATTGAATTTTTTTGCTACAAGATTTGCATAATTTGTTTCATCAAAAAAAGGTTCGTTTTTGTATCCTATAGAGAAAGTATTCAGCTTGTTAACGTGTTTCGATGCCAAACTTACAATAACTGATGAATCAATTCCTCCACTAAGAAATGCACCTAACGGAACATCTGAAACTAACCGGCTGACTGTTGCTTGTTCTAATAATTCAGCCAGTTTTTCTTGTGAATCATTATAAGTAATATTTGCATTTTGTTCAAAATCAGGAATTTTGTAGTATTTAATTTCGTTGAAATCGCTTTTTGTTATGTGCAGATAATGAGCTGGTAATAATTTCTTGAAATTTTCAAAAATTGAAAATGGTGCAGGAATATAATTTAATTGAAAATATAACGAAAGTGAATAAAAATCAATTTGTTTTGGTAAACCCATTGCTAACAACGATTTCATTTCTGAGCCAAATGCAATAATATTTTCATTTGCAAAATATGTTAGTGGTTTTATTCCAAACCTATCACGAAAAATAAACAGTTCATTTTTAATATTATCAAAAATTGCAAAAGCAAAACAACCATTTACTTTATCAATAAAGCCAACTCCCTCGTCGATAAATAAGTAAAGTAAAACCTCTGTATCAGAAGTTGAGAGAAATTTATATCCCTTTTTTTCAAGATTTAGTTTATGCTCTTTGTAATTGTAAAATTCGCCATTAAAAATAATTGTATAACGACCAGAAATATCGGTAAATGGCTGAGATGCTGCATCCGATGTGTCAATTACTGCCAAGCGTGTATGACCTAATGCAACGTTTTCAAAACAATAAGTTCCTTTAGAATCTGGACCACGTTGAGTAATGGCGTTTACAGCCAAATCAATTTTGCTAAGTAATTGCTTTCCAAATTCGTTAAAAGCATATATTCCGGTTATTCCACACATTTAAATTTATTCAGAATTTTCAAAAATACATATTTTTATCACAATCCTGATTTAGAATTATAATTTACAATAATTATTAAGCATAATCGTTAGTGCATTTTAACAATTTATTTAATTTTACATTTTAACTACTTAATGAGATTTAGATTTTTATTTTATATAATTCTGTTACTTTCAATTGTAGCCTGTCGAAAAGAAACGTTTTTGAAAGATAAAAATGTCAAATTGGCGTTTTCGGCTGATACTGTTTTATTTGATACAGTTTTTACAACTATAGGCACTACAACATTGCAATTTAAAGCCTACAACACTTACAGTAAACCATTATTAACAAATATTTATGTTGCAAATGGTAAAAATTCAAATTTCAGAATTAATGTTGATGGAAAATCGGGTTATATATTTGAACAAGTAGAAATTGCAGCAAAAGATAGTATTTACATTTTTGTTGAAGCAACCATTGACCCGACAAATAACAATAGTCCTCTTGTAGTTCTTGATTCTATTATTTTTGAAACTAATGATAATCAGCAGGATGTTAAACTTGCTGCTTGGGGACAAGATGTACATTTAATAAACGGTGAAATTATTAAAAATGATACTATTTGGAATAATGATAAACCTTATTTGATTTACAATTCGATGTTATTAGATACTTTACAAACACTTACAATTAATGAAGGAGTACAAATTTATTTACATAAAAATTCAAGCATTTACATAAAAGGAACATTAAAAGTAGCTGGAACAAAAGATAATCCTGTAGTTTTTCAAGGCGACAGATTAGAGGCTTGGTACGATGATATTCCTGGTCAGTGGGGGCATATTCGACTGCTTCCTGGAAGTATTGATAATGAAATAGATTATGCAATAATTAAAAATGGAATAATTGGTATTCAGGTCGATACTTTTATGACTGTACCTGCTTTAAAATTATCGAATACAATAATTCAAAATATGAATGCAGTTGCTTTATATACACAAGGTTCAACTGTTTTATCATGGAATTGTGTTTTTGCAAATTGCGGTCAATATTGTGTAGCACTTACAATTGGAGGTAGCTATGCTTTTTATCATTGTACAATTGCAAATTATTGGGGTTTTAGTAACCGAACAACTCCAGCATTGGTTGTAAATAATTATTATCAGGACATAACAAATACTTTACAGATTAGACCACTTGACGTTTTATTTGGAAATTGTATTATTTCGGGAAGTGCTGAAAATGAAATTGTTTTAGATGAGTTTCCGGGTTATTCCAATTATTTTACGTATAAATTTGATTATGCATTATTAAAAATAAAACAATCGGAATTTAGTCTTTCAGATACTTCAAAATTTAAATCAATAATATTGAATAATAATCCTAATTTTGCATCTACTTCAGAAAAATTAGATTTTAGCTTGGATACTTTATCTCCTGCAAAAGATAAAGGAAAGTTTGAATATGCTAATTATGACAATAATATTTATAATATTAATACATTGAAGGATATAAAAGGTGATGATAGAAATTTAGATAATGGACCTGATTTAGGAGCTTATGAAAGAATTGAGTAAAATATTAATTTTTGTTTCTATTTTGATTTTTTCTTGTAAAAATCAAGAAAAGTCCTCATCTAATGGAAATTCTAATGATCCATCATTTGCAGAAGATAGAGGTTATTTCAGATTAATGTTTTATAATTCTGAAAATTTTTTCGATTATAGCCACGACACGTTAAAAAGTGATAACGAATTTTTACCAGATGGAGCTAAACATTGGACAGAATCGAAATTTCGTCAGAAAGCTTTAAATCTTTGTAAAGTTATTACAGCAATAGGAGGGTGGGAGCCTCCCGAAGTTGTTGGGTTATGTGAGGTTGAAAATGATATTGCAATAAATCAGTTAATCCAAAAAACACCTTTGTCGAAATTTAATTATCAATCTATTCATTTCGAATCGCCTGATAATAGGGGAATTGATGTAGTTTTATTGTATCGTAAGAATAAATTTTTTCCTATTGATACCACAAAAATTCCTATTACTTTTCCTTTTGATGGAAAAAATACCAGAGATGTTTTATATGTTAAAGGAGCTACAACTCGTAACGACACTTTACATATTTTTATTAATCATTGGCCCTCAAGATGGGGAGGTCAAATGGAATCTGAGCCACGAAGAATGTATGTAGCTTCGGTAGTAAAACATGTTACAGATTCAATTTTTAAAACAAATCCAAAAGCAAACATTATTGTAACCGGAGATTTTAACGACGAGCCCGAAAATAAAAGCATTATCGAAACTTTAGATGCTAGAACAGAATACGATAAAATTAAATTAGGCGAATTATATAATATATCATATTATCAAAAAACTGTAAAAGGAATGGGTTCTGATAAGTATAATGGAGAATGGGGAATTATTGATAATATGATAGTTTCAGGCGGATTGTTGCAAAAAAAGAATTCAATTTATACAACACTTGATGATGCTCATATTTTTAATGCTGAGTTTCTATTAGAAAAGGATGAAGCTCATTTTGGATTCAAACCTTTCAGAACATATATTGGATTTAAATATAATGGTGGATACAGCGACCATTTGCCAATATTTATTGATATTAGAAGGAATGATTAATCAGCAAGAATGTCAATAAGTAATTTCAATTCTTTATCGCTTATATTAGACTGTTCAGATTTATCATAAATGTCCATTAAAAAAACTGTTTTCTTAATAATTTTAACATACGTTATTAATCTTGCACCTCCACTTTTTCCTTTACTTTTGCTTCCAATTGCAACTCGTATTTTATAACAATTTTTTCCAATGAGATTTCCAAATGTTGGATTAATTGATAATTCTTCAACAATAGGAGCTAAATCAGAAGAAAGTGATTTATATTTTTTTGCAAGTCTTTTTAACTTTCTTACAAATGGGTCTGTAGCAATTACTTTAAAGCTCATTCAATAAATCTTTTGCCGATTTTAATTGTTTTTTTCCTTCCTCATATAATTTAACATCATTGAATGCTTCTGTTAAATCCTCAATAATCTTACTTTTTTTTACATCTTTAACTTCTTTTATAATACTAATATATTTTAAACTTTTAACCAGTTCCATAAAAAAAGTGGCATGATTATTTTCTTTTATATCTAATATTACCTTCATTTTTTATAAGTAATTAATAATAGGTTGCATGAAACAAATATACGATTTTTATAAGTAATTATTGGAATAATTTTCAAAAAGTAATTAAATCAAAAAACGTGTTTAGTTACATCCTTTTCCAGATATTTCAATAGTATTTTTGGTTTTCTTAACTTCAAGATTTAGTGTGCTTTTCAAAATTTTAATTACTGATTCAAGATTTTGATTTTCGAATGAAACAGTTATTAAACAGTTGTTTACATCTGGATTAGTAACTTTTAAATCAGAATGAAATGTTTTGTTTATATCATCAATAACTTTACTTAATGGTGAATTATCAAAGCTTAAATTCATTGTTTTCCATGATAAGAAATTAACATCATTATTTTCAATAATTTGATGCGATGATTCGGTAACCGAAAATTCAGTTTTCTGCCCAGGTTCGAGTATCACTTTCGATTCTTTATTTTTAGTTTCATATACAGCTACACGTCCTGTTTTAACAATTACTTCGGTTTTATTACATTCAGTATTAGTTTTTACATAAAAAGAAGTTCCTAAAACCTCAATTGAAACATCACCAGCTTCGATAATAAAAGGTTTGGTTTTGTCGTGGCTGACATCAAAAAAAGCTTCGCCTTCTAATTTAACTTTGCGAGTGTTTTTTTCAAATTTTTCAGGATATTGAATTTTACTGTTTGCATTTAATGAAACCTGTGAACCATCTGGTAACATACTTTCAATAACAGTATTTGTAGCAATTACTTCTTGATATTTATTTCCCGAAAAATAATAAGCTAATGCGGAAATAGCTATAATTAAAGTAATTGAGGCGGCTAATCTGAAAAATATTTTATAACTACCTTTCTCAGTGTTTAATGGAATTATTTTAGTTTCATTTTCTAATTTATCAAAAACTTTAGATTCAATATTTTTCCATTCATTTTCTATATTTTCATCAATTTTATTAGATTCAGAAATCATCCAAAGTTGATAATATTCGTTATAAATTGACTTATTTTCTGGCTTAGAATTAACCCACTGATGTATTGTTTTTATTTCAATATCAGCACATTCGCCAACAAAATATTTGTCGAGCAAATTTAAAATTTCAATATTTTTGTTATTCTCTTCCATTTTTTACACTCACCACTATTACACATTTATTCATCTTTACCCTTATTTATTTTGTCAAAAAAAATATAAAATATATTAATGCTGAAATATATTCCGATAAACTGGTTCTCATCACTTGCAAAGCCTTTGACATTTGGGCTTCTACGGTTTTTATCGAAAGATTTAATTTTTCAGCAATATCCTTGTATTTCATTTCTTCGAATCGACTCATCTTGAAGATTTCTTTACATTTTTCTGGTAATGATTCTATTGCTGTATTAATTTGTGATGAAATTTCTTGTTCTACTAACGAATCAGATGCATTATAATGATAGGATAAATCTAAAAGTTCAAAATTTTCGACATTCTGGTCAAATTTTTTGTTATTTCTGATATGATTCAAACATTTGTTGTGAACAGTTGTAAATAAGTATGTTTTAACAGGTTTCGATAAATCTATTGTATCTCTTTTATCCCAAAACGAAACAAAACAATCGTGAACAATTTCTTTAGAAGTATCAAGGTCTCTGACATATTTTCTGGCGAACTGACAAAGCGCAGAAAAATATTGCTTGAATAAAATTTCAAACGATTTTTTGTCGAGTTTTTCAATATTTTGAGTTTGTTCTATTATCAAAAATTGTAATTTTTGTCAAACCTAAGTTATTTTAGAAAATAATACAAGGCTAAATTTATTTATTTGCCTCTAATACACCAAAGCTTCAGGTTTCACCTATCAAGAAGCAAAGCTTTTTTAAAAAGCTTTGCTTCTATTGGTAAAGAAAAGTTAATTTTGCAATTCAAAAAAATGAATAATGAACTTTACCGAACTTGCCAAATTTCGCCAAAGCGTTAGAAAATATAAAGCAGAAGCTGTTACAATTGAATTAATTGAAAAATGTATTGAAGCTGCACGTATTGCTCCATCGGCTTGTAATTCACAACCTTGGAGTTTTATAATCGTTGACGAGCCGGTTTTAAAAGAGAAAGTTGCAAAAGAAACTTATTCTACTTTAGTTAGTTTCAATAAATTTACTTTGCAAGCA
>MENC01000229.1:4809-5035 GCA_001768155.1 Bacteroidetes bacterium GWA2_30_7 | reverse complement strand
AGAACATTTTTGTCTGCAAGCAGCCGAAGTTGGACTTGGAACTTGTATGCTTGGCTGGTTTAACGAAAAAGCAATTATGAAATTGTTGAATATTCCAAAAAGCAGAAGCATTGGTTTATTAATCACAATTGGTTATTCCGAAGAAGAAATTATCAGAGAGAAAAAGCGAAAAACGTTTAAAGATATTGTTTATTATAATGAGTATAAGAACTGACTAACTTATTTT
>MENC01000229.1:0-4746 GCA_001768155.1 Bacteroidetes bacterium GWA2_30_7 | reverse complement strand
GCAGCAACTCCTGAAGGTGTTCCGGTATAAATTAAATCTCCGATTTTTAAAGTCATAAATAGAGATACGTAAGATATAATTTTATCGAAATCGAAAATCATATCAGAAGTGTTTCCTTTTTGGGCAATTGTATCGTTAACTTTTAATTCAAAATTCAAATCTTTTATTTTTTTAATTGAACTTAACGGAATAAATTCGCCAATTGGAGCAGAACCATCAAATGCTTTTGCTATTTCCCAAGGCAAACCTTTAGATTTTATTTCTCGCTGAATATCACGTGCTGTAAAGTCAATTCCTACAGTAAGTTCACTATAATAACGGTGTGCAAATTTTTCTTCAATATTTTTTCCTAAGCGGTTAATTTTTATTACAATTTCGATTTCGTGTTGTAAATCGTTAGAAAAATCTGGCAGATAAAATGGCAGGTTATTTTTAATTAAACATGTATCAGGTTTTAAAAAAAATACCGGCTTTTCGGGAAATGCACTTTTTAGTTCTTTTATATGCTCTGCATAATTTTGTCCAATGCAAATAATTTTCATTTTTAATTTTTTTATACTTTTTTGCCACTAAGACACTAAGACACAAAGTTTAAGAAACCAATTTCAATTAATATCTTTCTATTCACTAACTTCTAAAATCTAATTTCTTTTTTCTATTTTCCAAAAGAACGTAACTTGATAGCTGTAATAACTTTCTTTGTGTATAAAGGAAAATCGCCATTCATCATCCAATTATAGTAACTAGGCTCAATTTTAAAAACTTCTTCTACAGGTTTTCCTTTATGTTTTCCAAAATTTATAATTTCAACCCCGTTATCGTCGTAAATAATTCTGCCTAAGAAATCTACAGATTTTGAATGTGACGAAAAATCGTTCAAAAAGTCAACATTGTTTTTCAAATCAGGATATCTATCAAGTTGTGCCAGAAGAACTTCATAGGTTGCAGTTACATCAGCTTCGGCAGAATGTGCATTTTCAATATCTTTTTCGCAATAAAACTTATAAGCTGCACTCAATGTTCGTTGCTCCATTTTATGGAAAATTACCTGAACATCAATAAATTTTCGTTTTTTCATATCAAAATCGACATCTGCTCTTATAAATTCTTCTGCAAGTAGTGGAATATCAAATTTATTAGAATTATATCCTGCTAAGTCCGAATTTCCAATAAAATTTGACAAATCGTGTGCTACTTTATCAAATGTTGGACAATCTTTTACATCAAAGTCGTAAATACCATGAATGTTTGAAGCATCTTCTGGAATCGAAATTGTCGGATTTATTCGCATTGTTTTGGTTTCCTTGCTGTTATCAGGATGTAAAATTAGAATTGATATTTCTACAATTCTGTCGGAAGCTACATTTATTCCTGTTGTTTCGAGGTCGATAAAGGCTAATGGTTTATTAAGGATTAGGTTCATTTATAAATGTTTATTTTTGAAAGGATGAGGTTATATAAATGTATAATTTTATTTTTTCTTTAGGTAGATATTTAAATTATATTCTCTTTCGGCATAAACTCCTTCTAAAATTTCAAATTCTTTTCGATATGGAAGATAGCTATCTCCTTCAATAACAATTTCGTATCTGCCTGGTTCAAGCGAGAATATAAATTTTCCTGAAGACTGAATATAATTATATGTTCCGTATAAATCTCCATTATCTTTATTAAAAACTGATATAGAAATTTCGGGGTCAATATCAATTAAGTGGATAGATTTCAGTGAATCGCCGCAAGCTATTTTTCCTTTATAAATAATTTCTTGTACATCAATATTATTAAAAATCACTTTATAAATATCTTTATCGCCATAACCTTCTGGTCTTGTTAATGATATATAGCCATATCTGTCGTTTCCACACAAAGAAATAGTAAGATTATCATAAGTATCATTAATAGGATAACCAAGGTTTTTGGGTTTCGACCATTTCCCATCTTCACCTAATCGACAAAAGTAAATATCATAGCCGCCCATTGAGTTATAACCATCTGAGCAAAAATAAATACGCTTTCCGTCGCGACTTATTTCGGGATAATTTTCATTAAATTTTGAATTAATATCGATTCCTGCATTTTGAGGTGTGCCCCAATCTCCATTAGGTAATTTCAATGAAAAATAAATATCCATTCCGCCATATCCGCCTTCTTTATTACTTGCAAAATATAATGTATCACCTGTGTTTGATATTGAAGCACCACATTCAACTCCCTTAGAATTAATATCTTTTGTTAATTCCAAAACTTCTTTAAAACGACCTCTGGCTTGTGTAGAATAAAAAATATTCATATCGAAAGAAAAGCTTTCAGGTTGAGAATAAATTGTATTTCCATCTTTTGAAACTCCAATTAAAATTATTGATTCATCTGTATTAATAGCTGTTCCAAGAGATTTCATTTTTTCCCATTTTCCATTTACCCCTTTACTCATATAAATTCCACTAACTAATTCTTGAAAATCGGAAATATATTTTTTATTTGATGTATAATATAAATATGTTTCGTCTTCTGAAACAAAAGGATTATATTCTGCTCGTTTAGTATTTATTTCTTCTCCAACATTAATCAACTTAACATTAACTGGATGAGCAGCCATGTTTTTTGCAATATTGATAGTTTTAATTTTTTCATCAACTTTATTTTTTATCGAATCATCAATGCCAGAATTTTTGTAATTATTTAATATAGTAATAGCTGTATCAAATTTAAACGCATGATAGTACGCTAAAGCAATGTCAAATTTTATAGAATTATTTGTTTTTGGGTCTTTTTGGGCAAATTCCAGATAAGGAATTGCTGCAGCCTTATCAATTTCAGACCGTAGATAACTTAATCCTAATTTATAATTAAATTCTACGTTGTCTTTTTCGTGTTTTAGAAGTTTCAAATATTGTTGCAATGCGATATCATAATTTCCCATTTCGAAGTTACCATTTGCATCACTTCTTGTAGGTTGTGAATAGCCATTTATAATTGAAAAAAAAAGGAAAATGATAAATATGCTTTTAATCATTTAAAGTTGCTTTGTATAAATCAAAACTCAATCAAAAGAAAACAAGGTTTTAAAAAAAAATAAAAAAAGAAGGCTTTTATAACCTTCTTTTTTTATAGAAATTTATTAATTATTTATCATCATTGGCATCAATAACATCAGAGTATCTTCTGTTTCAATTTCTTTTTCTGTTGGCATTAATAAACCTGCTCTTGATGGGTCTGATAGTTCAATTTTAATATCTGATGAAGATAAGTTAGATAATATTTCTAAAAGGAATAATGACTTGAATCCAATTTCCATATCCTCGCCTTCGTATTGGCAATTAATTTGCTCGTAAGCTGAACTTGCAAAGTCTAAATCCTGAGCAGAAACAGATAGTTGATTTCCTGCAATTTTGATTTTCACAAGGTTGCTAGCCTGATTTGCAAAAATCGAAGCTCTTTTTATACTGTTTAATAAATCAATTCTATCAACAATAAGTTTATTATTATTATTTGATGGGATTACATGATTATAGTTTGGATATTTTCCTTCTACAAGGCGGCAAACCATATTATAATCTGTAAAAGAGAAAAAAGCATTTTTATCATCAAACTCTAATGAAACTTCGTCTTGAATTTTTGTAAGAATATTTTTTAATAATGAAGCCGGTTTTTTTGGTAAAATAAATGCAGCACCTTCTGCCGAATTTATTTCATACCTTCTGTAACGTACTAATTTATGACCGTCAGATGCAACAAATGATAAAAAGTCGTTATTAATTTCCATATAAATACCGTTCATCACTGGTCTTAAATCGTCGTTTGCTGTTGCAAAATGTGCTTTATTAATACCGTTTAATAAAACTTCTGATTTAAGTGCAATTTTAAATTGTTTATCTTTTTTAATAGTTGGAACTTGAGGAAACTCATCAGCATTATATCCTTTTATATTATACTTACCTCTATCGGTAACAATTTCAACATTCAGAGTTTCATTATCTATATTAAAAGTTAATGGTTGCTCCGAAAATTCTTTAATAATATCATTTAGCTTTTTTGCGTCAATTGCAATTTTGCCACTTCCTTCTGCATTTTGTAAAGCAATTTTAACATTTAAAGTAGTTTCTAAATCTGAAGCTGTAACAATAAGTTCTTTATTGTCTAATTCAAATAAGAAATTATCTAAAATCGGAAGTGTATTTTTAGAGTTAATTACTCTGCTAATCGACTGTAAATGTGATAATAGCCCTGTACTTGATACGATAAAATTCATGTATATATTTTTTTAATTCCTAATCAACCAAAAATATTATAATTAGATGTAGTAACACTTGATATACGAATTTTAAATATTAACAATCCTGTTAAAATTATTAACATTATCATTTGATAAGTTTTAAACGATTTCTAAAACATTAATACTAAATTGTCAAAATAGCTATATTTGCTTTTTATGGAAAATATAAAAAATGTCAAATATAATTGAAAAAGATATTGTTGTAATAGGTGCTGGATTAACAGGTTTAACCACATCGTTTTACTTGAAAAAATGCAATGCCGATTTTTTAACTCTTGATAAATCAAATAAAGTTGGCGGAGTTATACAAACTGTAAAAGAAAATGGTTATATTTTTGAAACTGGACCAAATACTGGTGTAATTGGGCAAAGTGAAGTTGTTGACTTATTTGAAGATTTAGGGACAGCTTGCGAAATTGAAACTCCAAGCAGTTTAGTTAACAAAAGATATATTTTAAAAGCAGGAAAATGGC
>MENC01000228.1:3841-5887 GCA_001768155.1 Bacteroidetes bacterium GWA2_30_7 | reverse complement strand
ATACATTTACTTTTTAAGTAATTTTGTGCTTAAATTTATTATTATTTTCAAACTACGAATTTAATCATTTAACTTTAATTTCAAAAGAACCGCTAAGTGCTTACTGCCTCTGTCGAGAAACCTTACAGGTTTTCAAAACCTGTAAGGTTTGAGGTTAAGTTTGGCTGGTTTAGAAATAAAATAATAATTGAAAACTTAAAACCAACCCCCACAAAATAATTCCAATAACTTTAATTGTATATATTATTTGAATGTTTTACTTTTGGTATTATTTGGGTTTAAATGGTTACACTCGTTTGTACTCAAATACTGAATAAATTGAATATTAAATAAATAATCAAATAGAGGTGAAGCAAGAATCAAGTTACAGGCAAGGCTATGACGACAATAAACAACTAACAAAATGACAGAATACACGATAGGAATTTTAGGCGGACTTATTGGTTCAATATTAACCGTTGTGATTACAAAGCTTTTGGAAATACTTCAAAAAAGCAAAGAACACAAATACACACTTGAAAAAAGTTTTTTTGAGAAAAAACTATTGGCTGCTGAGGCGACAATAACTCAATATACAATCCTTTCAACTGCATTGACAAATTTAGCAGTTCTATATGAACGTCTAAATGTTGACACCAATGCGGTTGAAGATTATTTACAAAACACTCTTCATCAACAAGCAATGCAACAACTTGAGGTAGCAAACAACGCCTCATTTATTGTTGCTAATTCAGTGACATTATACTTTGACCTAAATAATCAGTTTAATCAAAATCAAATCATAAGAGACTTTTATAATTTACTTGGTGCAATTCAACCGTTGCAAGACAATAGGGACTTAACATTTAGTCATTATGAAAGTGTTATTGGAACAGAGTTTGCAATTCCTGCTTATCAACTTTTTTTACAGTCCGACCAAAAATTAAACAATTTACTTCAGACAATTTCTTCAGGCTACATTGATTTTAATAATCAACTTCTTAATGTTGTAGGACAAATTAGAAATGAAATGAGAAAATTCGATTACTAACTTCTTGATTATGTCATAACTAATGAGTTGGTAATTGAAAAAGGGCAATGTTTTATAAACTCTTACAGAGTTGCAAAAAGAAATAATTTAGAAATTATTGAAGGTTTAATTTTAATTATTGACAATGAAAACGGAGCAAAAGCAATGCCCGAACCCCCAGTTCGACTGAGGTTCTACCTCAGTCGCCCATATCCTTTCAGGCTCTGCCTATTTTATAAAACCAAAAAAATTAGCCCAAATCATACACTTCGGCTTCACTCTGTGTCCTCAAAAAAATATTTCAAAAAAAATCCAACAATTTTATGGAATCTAATTCCATTTTTCATCATCTTTATAAAAATTTATGAATATGAACACATTAAAATTTTATTTATTCTTAGGAATAACAGGCTTTGTAATGTTTTATTACTCTTCAAAATTAAACTTAAAGCCAGAGAAAAAACCTCTAAATTTTAAATCAGGTGATAATTACACAAAAGAGTGGAAAACGATTGATTCGCTTGAGTCGCAGGGTTTGCCAAAATCGGCTTTGGAAATTGTAGTTCAAATATATGAACACGCAAAAAAAGAGCAAAATCATGCTCAATTTATAAAAGCTTTGATTTATAAAATGAAGTACAAAAACGGAACCGAAGACGATTCCTACGAAAATCTGATTTACGATTTAAAAACCGAAATTAAAGATGCCAAGTTCCCTAATAATGCTGTAATGCACTCACTTATAGCAGAAATGTATTGGAATTACTACACATATAACCGATGGAAATTTTATAACCGTACAACTGTTGTAAATGCTTCATCAGAAGACATTAAAACTTGGGATTTAAATCGCCTTGCAGCTGAAGTTATAAAGGAATATAGCCTATCTCTCGAAAACAAAGACAGCTTACAATTAACTAAAAATGAAGTTTATGATGCAATTATAGTAAAAGGAACAAAGCAACATAATCTTCGTCCTACTCTATACGATTTTTTGGCTTTCAGAGCAATTACATTTTTCTCTAACCGTGAAGTTA
>MENC01000228.1:0-3818 GCA_001768155.1 Bacteroidetes bacterium GWA2_30_7 | reverse complement strand
GCTTTCAGAATGACCGAACAAAACGATGATGCACTTATTGATTTGGATTTAAGTCGCTTAATGTTTGTTTATAGCAATTCGGTTAACGACCTTAAAGATAGCTTGTATTTGAACTCTCTCGAAAATTTATTACAAAAATTTGAATCAGTTCCATATTCAGGATTTATTTCTTTCGAAATAGCTGATTATTACTTTAATAAATCGAGCAATTATAATCCTTTAGTTACCGAAACCAACAAATTTGAAAACTATAAAGAGATTGCTCACAAAATTTGCAGTCAGGTTATTTCTAAATTTCCTGCAACTTATATGTCTGATAAATGCTCTGTTTTAAAGCAAAAAATAGAAATGCCAACTCTATCATTTGAAGTTGAAAATAATGTAATTCCAAACGAAAAATTTGCAACTAAAATCAGCTATAATAATCTAACCAAAGTTTTTATCAAAGTGGCTTCAATCGATAAAGATAAGTTAATGAAGCTTAAAGAAAAATACTACAATAACGAAGAATTATACCAAAAACTACTGCTCGAATCGAAAGAAGTTTCAAATCAAAGCATCGAACTTCCGGTTGACAAAGATTATAACCCACATTCATTGGAATATATTTTAAATCCTTTAACCAATGGTGTATATGTTATATTCATGGCAGATAATGCAGAGTTTGAATTTAGCGAAAAATCTGCAGCTTACGATTTTATCAATTCAACATTTATAAGTTATTCTTACAGAAATAAAAACAATGGAAACTTCGATTTTTTTGTATCGAACCGAAAAACCGGCGAAGCAATGGCAGGAGTTTCAGCACAATTGTGGGTTAATAAATATAATTACACGCTCCGAAAATATGTTTGGGTTAGCGGCGGAAAATACATCAGCGATAATAATGGCTATTTTGAAATAAAACATAATAGCGACATCGAAAATTACAGCTTTTATGTCGAATTTACTAAAGCTCAAGATAACTTGCTTACAGACAATTCTTATTATTCTTACAATTACAATTACTCTAAAGAACTAACTTACTCAACTCATTTTTTTACCGACAGAGCAATTTATCGACCCGGTCAAACTGTTTATTTTAAGGCTATTGTACTTCAACATAATGGCGAAGATGTGAAAATTGCAAGCGGACTTTCGCAAAATGTAATTTTCTATGATGTTAACTATCAGAAAGTGTCCGATTTGAACCTAACAACAAATGATTTTGGCTCTTTCAACGGCTCATTTTCAATTCCAACCGGTTTATTAAACGGAAATATGCAATTATACACTAACTATGGCTCAATTTACATATCTGTTGAAGAATACAAGCGACCTAAGTTTGAAGTAGAAGTATTGCCTATGAATGGAAACTATTTGTTAAATCAGGAAGTTGAGGTAAAAGGAAAAGCAGTAAGCTATTCAGGAGCAGGATTAACCGATGCAGTGGTAAAATATCGTGTTGTACGTACACCAATGTGGCGTGGATGGTGGTATTCATATTACAATACATCTGCAACAGAGATTATTTCCGATACAGTTGCAACTAAAGGAAATGGCGAATTTACATTCAAATTCAAGGCTTTGCCTGATTTATCATATCCAAAAAATAATTTTACAACTTTCAGTTATAGCGTTACAGTTGACGTTACCGATTTGAATGGCGAAACTCAAAGCTCATCGAAGCAAATCACTGTTGGTTATACAGCCTTAAATGTCAGTACAGATATACCTGAAGTAATTTGTTCGAGTGAGAAAGACACTTTCAATATCAATACATACAATTTAAACGGAGAGTTTATTACAGCCAACGGAAATATTAAAATTTTCAAACTAAAATCGAATGAAAAGCTTTTAAAATCAAAACCTTGGACTGATACTGATAAAAAGCTGTTTACAAACGAAGAATGGAACAATCAGTTTGCAGGAAATGAATATAAAAACGAAACAAATTTTTCAACTTTTGCAAAGGAAAAACAAGTTTATGACTTAACTTTCAATACCGAAAAACAAAAAAAACTAAAGCTGAATAATTTAAACAAACTCGAGCAAGGTGTTTATAAAGTGGAAATTAGCTCAAAAGATTTTTTTGGAAATCCTGTCAGCAACGAATCGTACTTTACTCTTTATTCAAAAGAGAATAATAAAATGCCATATAACGATTACGATTGGTTTAATACAAGCTCATTTATAGTTGAGCCGGGAAATAATGCAGAATTTTACATTGGAACGTCAGCTCCCGATGCAAAAATTATGGTCGAAATTGAAAGCAAAAACAAAATTATCGACCGTTACTGGACAACTATCAACAACGAAAAGAAACTTATTACTGTTCCTATTAAAGAAGAATACAGAGGAAATATTGCAGTTCATTTTAACTTTATAAACAATAACCGCCGATACACACACACTGCAACAGTAGTAGTTCCTTTCACAAACAAGCAGATTGATATTAAGTTTGAAACATTCCGTAACAAACTGTTACCTGGAGAAAACGAAGAGTGGAAATTAAAATTAACAGGCAAAAATGGCGAAAAAGTAGCAGCCGAAATGTTGGCAACTCTTTACGATGCCTCGCTCGATGCCTTTAAGCAAAACTACTGGAGCTTTAATGTTTGGAATAGCTACTATTCTTCAATGCCCTTATACTCAGAATCTTTCAGCAATACAACATCTATGTATTTGGGCGTAAATGCCAATAATCTATATTATTACGAAGGTTATTACGATTATTTGAACTGGTTTAATTTTAATTATTACGCAGGTTATTATGGCAATTACAGAAGCGAAGGCAGAACTACGAAATCAAGTGCCTACAAGTATAAAACTAAAAATGGAGAATCTGCCGGAGAAGTTATGGCTGAAGAATCAGAAGCTATGCCTGCAACTTTTGCTTTAGATGATGCTGTAGCAAAAAGTCCAATGGGTGGTGCAAAAAAAGATTCAGATAAAGACCAAACTGTAAGTCAAACAGGAACAACAGTAGATGGATTTTTAGAAACTGAAAAAGGAACTGGCAAGAGTGAGGACAACAGAAAACACGAAGAAGTAAAAGTTCGTACAAATTTTAACGAAACTGCATTTTTCTATCCAAGTTTAATGACAAACGAAAATGGAGAAGTAATTGTAAAATTCACTGTGCCCGAAAGCCTTACTAAATGGAAAATGATGGGATTGGCTCATACAAAAGACCTAAAATCTGGTTATGTTGAAAATACACTAATAACTCAAAAAGAATTGATGGTCGTTCCAAATGCTCCTCGTTTTTTCAGAGAAAACGACGAAATGGAATTTCCTGTTAAAATTTCAAACGTTTCAGAAAAAGCTCTTAGCGGAACAGCAATTTTACAATTTCTTGATGCAATAACCTTAAAACCTGTTGACGGTATTTTTGTCTCGAAAGAAGAACCTAAAAACTTCAGTGTCGAAGCCGGTAAAAACACAATTTTAACATGGAAAATCAAAATCCCTGAAGGAATTGGAGCAATATCTTACAGAGTTACAGCAAAAGCTGGAAATCAATCTGATGGCGAAGAAAATGCAATACCTGTATTGACAAACAGAATGTTGGTAACTGAAACAATGCCATTGCCAATCAGAGGAAAAGCTACTAAAAATTTCACATTTGCGAAATTATTGGATTTCAAAAAATCAAGCACTTTACGTAACCACAAACTTACACTTGAATTTACTTCAAATCCAGCTTGGTATGCCATTCAGTCGCTTCCATATTTGTTTGAATATCCTTATGAGTGTGCAGAACAGACATTTAGCCGTTTTTATGCAAATAGCATAGCATCTCACATTGCTAATTCAAGTCCTAAAATCAAAAGAGT
>MENC01000227.1:6052-6656 GCA_001768155.1 Bacteroidetes bacterium GWA2_30_7 | reverse complement strand
AAATAAAGGAGTTAAGTTTTATCCCGGAGTTGTAAAAGAATGGCTTGATTGCGGAAATAAAGACTCAACGGTTTATACAAATGGGCGTATTTGAGATTTAAAACGAAAAGAAAAATTAATATCCGATTCGTTAAATAAAGTTAACTCAGTTATCGTTGAACCTTGTTATATTGGCGAAAATGTTAATATTGTAAATTCTGTAATCGGACCTTATGTTTCGCTCGGTAACAATACTAAAGTTAAAAATTCGTTGGTAAGCAACAGTATAATTCAAAATAATTCAAATTTGGAAAATGTGATAACAAATAACTCAATGATAGGCAATTTTGTAAACCTAAAAAATACAATTCAGGAACTTAATATTGGAGATTATAACTCTATAATGATTAATGGTTAATGATAAATTATTTTAGGTTATACTGCGTAGCAACAATTTAACAGTGTAACAATCTAACAATGAAATTCCTCTTTTTAATATTTCTACTTTTCGTATTATCTGCAAATTTATTTTCTCAGAAAAAGCCAAAATTAACTGAAAATGAGCTTAATGAATATAATTTTACTTTTTTCGATGCATCAAAACAAAAAATGCTCGGAAACTTTG
>MENC01000227.1:5741-6014 GCA_001768155.1 Bacteroidetes bacterium GWA2_30_7 | reverse complement strand
TACCCCCTAAGTGCCTCTAGTTATTACGAATTGGCTAATCTTTATTTTTATAGCAACAATCTTGATTTAGCATTTATTAGTGCAAAAAAAGCAGTTGACATTAATAGCGAAAATTATTGGTATCGATTATTTTTGGCTAATCTTTATCAGAAAAAAGGCGAATTTTCAAAAGCCGCAAATGAAGTAAAAACTATAATTAAACAAACCCCCGAAGACATTGACTTATACAAAGATTTATCATTGCTTTACAGTGCTTCCGGCGATACAAAAAAT
>MENC01000227.1:1942-5712 GCA_001768155.1 Bacteroidetes bacterium GWA2_30_7 | reverse complement strand
GCAGAACCAAGATATTTAGGCTTACTTGCCGAGTTATATATGGCATTAAAGCAATTCGATAATGCAGAAAAGGTATTTACTAAAATTAACGAAATTGACCCAAATAACGGAATAAACCATTTATCATTAGCCGATTTTTATCGTTTAAAAGGCGATAACGAAAAGTCGTTTCAAGAGCTGAAATTAGCTTTCGAAAGCACTGACGTAAATGTTGATTTAAAAATTCAGATGTTGGTTTCGTTTTTTTCAATTTCATCCGCTACTGCCGAATTAAATACTCAAGCATACGCATTATTACGAATACTTCTTCAGACTCACTCTGAGGACGTTAAGGCACATACAATTTATGCCGATTACCTCAACCGAGATAAGCGTTATTCCGAAGCAAGAGATGAATTTAGGCTTGTTTTAAAAACCGAAAAAAGCAAATACTTGATTTGGGAACAATTGCTTTATATTGATATGGAAATGCGTGATTTCACATCGCTTTATGACGAATGTACCGAAGTAATTGAACTTTTTCCAACACAGCCGATGCCTTATTTATTTAAAGCAATTGCTGCAAACGAAATGAAAAAATATCAAGAAACTATCGAAATTATTAATTCTGCACTTGACCTATCAGACGAAAAAAACATCAAAATTCAGATGTACACATATTTAGCTGAAGCATATAACAAACTAAAAAACAATCAAAAATCTGATGAATTTAATGATAAGATTCTGGAATTAGACTCAAATAATGTTATGGTTTTAAATAATTACAGTTATTATCTATCGTTGCGTAGCGAAAAACTTGCTCAGGCTGAAAAAATGGGAAAAAAAGCCATCGAGCTTGAACCAGAAAATTATACATATCTCGACACTTATGCGTGGGCATTGTATAAAAATAATAAATTAACAGAAGCAAAAGAAATAATTGAAAAAGCGATATTGTTAGGCGGTGATAAAAATTCAGTTATAATTGAACATTATGGCGACATTTTGTATAAATCGGGCGACACTAATAACGCCATTTTGCAATGGGATAAAGCTCTTGAAAAAGGCAAAGGCTCTGAGTTTTTAGAACAAAAGATTAAAGAAAAAAAATTAATTGAATGAGTTCATATCTAAAAAAATAATGAATAATATTTTCCCAAAACTTACTTTATTAATTCTGGTGTCAATATTTATAACGTCATGCTGGACAGCTAAAAAAACAACTAATCAACAAGTTACGCCAAATCTTACAGAAGGAATTATAGATTCTGTTAAGCATCAATATTTAAAATATAATACCCTATCAATTAAGTTTAATTCGAGGTTTGAGTCTGACGAAAAAAACCTTTCATTTTCTGGGCAAATTCGTTTAAAACGTGATAGCATAATTTGGATTTCGGTTACTCCGGTATTAGGAATTGAAGCCATGAGAATAAAATTTACCCGCGACAGTGTGATGCTTTTAAATAGGTTAGAAAACAGCTATTTAGCCGAAAAATACGATTTAATTACAAAGTACACACAAACCGAAATAAATTTCAACTTTCTTCAATCGTTTTTTTTAAACGAACTTATTCCATATCAATACAATGAAGATGTTTCAATAATTAATAATTATCTGGTGTCATCAGATTCTTCACATTTTATTCTTGCAAACAATAATTCTAACATTAACGATTCGCTAAATAAAAATATCGTTCATATTATTTCTATTCTGAAAAACATTAATAAGGTTGAAAATATTGCAACTTACGATAACGCATCAAGTAGAAATATTAAAATAAATTATTCCGAATTTGAACCAAAAGACAGTACTAAATTTCCAACAAACATAAATTTAGTTTTAAAAAACAAATCGGATTTTATCAATCTATCAATAAAATATACTAAAATTACAAACGATAATGAGTTGAATTTTCCATTTAATATTCCTCAAAAATTTGAAAGAATAAAATATTAATTATTTAGAATTTAGGAATTTAGGATTAACCTGCGTAGCAACAATTTAACAATGTAACAATTTAACAATACCTATCTTACCAATTAATGAGAATCTTCTTTTATAACATCATTTTCTTTAGTATTCTGCTCTTGCTTAATGCCGGCACTTTTGCACAGAGTAAAAAAGATTTAGAGAAAAAAAGACTTCAAAATCAGAAAGACATTGAATATACCAATAAATTATTGAAAGAAACTAAAAAAAACACCGAATCGTCTTATAATAACCTACTTATATTAAATCAAAAAATCACTTTCCGACAAGATATCATTCATAGTATTTCTGCCGAAGTAAAGCTTTTAGAAAACAAAATAGATGATAACAGGCTGGTTATTAATTCGCTTGAAGCTGATATGAAAAAGCTTAAAGACCAATATGCAAAAATGATAATTCACGCATACAAGCACCGTAATTCTTATGATAATTTAATGTTTATTCTTGCTTCCGATAACTTTAATCAAGCTTACAAACGATTAAAATACCTACAACAATATTCTGAATATCGTAAAAAACAAGCAGATTTGATAAATCAAACACAAATTGTATTAAGGTCTAAAATTTCAGAACTCGAAGTAAAAAAGAACGAAAAAGAATTGCTTTTAAAATCAAAGCAAGAAGAAAATATAATGCTTACGTTAGAAAAATCTGAGCAAGATAAAATAATTACTACACTTAAAGATAAAGAGTCGGAATTGAAAAAGCAACTCACTGAACAAATTGAAACCTCAAAAAAATTACAGAAAGAAATAGAACGAATAATTGCCGAAGAAGTCAAAAAAGCTGCCGAAAGAGCTAAAACTAAAACTACTACCAAAGCCTCTGCAACCAGCTCATTTGATTTAACTCCCGAAGAAAAACTTATTTCCGATAAATTTGATTCGAACAAAGGTCTTTTACCTTGGCCAACCGAGCGTGGAATTATTACGGGACTTTTTGGCGAACATCCTCATCCTGTTCTTAGTAACATAACTATTCAGAATAATGGAATTGATATTTCAACCACTGAAGGTGCTTCTGTTAGAGCTATTTTCGACGGTGAAGTCAGTAAAATAGTTACAATTCCAGGAGCTAACAAAGCAATTTTGATTCGACACGGAAACTTTTTTACTCTTTACTCAAATTTAGCTACAGTTTCTGTAAAATCGGGCGACCATGTTACAACCAAACAAATTGTTGGAAAAATAGATACAGAAGGAACTAAAACTACTTTGCATTTCGAATTATGGCAAGAAAGTAACAAATTAAACCCTGCAATTTGGTTAACTAAAAAGCAATAAATCTAGTTTCATGTTTGTAGTTTGTAGTTAATTGCGTTTCATAATTTTAAAATCCAAAATGAATAATTTTAATATTTTGATTTTTATTACAATATATCGTTTTTCAATAATAATTCTTTAATAAACTTCATAATGCTTTCAAAGTTGCACGAAACATGAATCTATGATATATTTATAAATAGTTGTATTTTTGTAATATATTGTAAAAAAATAATTTTAAAAATGGATAACGAAAAACCTGATATTAATGTAAATAACGTAGTAAATCACTGGATTCAGACATCTGATGAAGACTTTACAGCAATGATTAGCCTCTTTGAATCAAAGGTATATAATTGGTCACTTTTTTTGGGGCATATTAGCATAGAAAAACTTTTAAAAGCATTATATGTTAAAACTAACTTAAAACATGCACTGTTTACTCATAATTTATATCGTTTGGCTGAATTATGTAATATAGAACTTTCAGAAGAACTCGCCGATGATTTGACTATAATAACTTCGTTTAATCTTAA
>MENC01000227.1:0-1926 GCA_001768155.1 Bacteroidetes bacterium GWA2_30_7 | reverse complement strand
TATACTCAATTGGCAGGTATCAGTTTTGATTTACAAAAAGCCTATCTTTTTGGTTCTTATGCAAAAGGAACAAATAAAGAAGAAAGTGATATTGATATTGCTTTGGTTTTTGCAGATTTAAGCGACCCTATTGAAACACAAATTCAATTGATGAAGCTTAGTCGTAAAGTTGATAGTCGTATTGAACCTCATCCATATAGACAAATAGATTTTAACTTTTCTAACCCTGTTGTAAGCGAAATTCTTACTTATGGTATTGAAATTAATATTTAAATTTGATTTTAATATTAACAATGCCAATAATTAAAGTATTTGTAAAATATCGTTTTTCAATAATTTGGGCAATAATAATTCTCGTTTTAAGCGGTCTTTCTGGCGATACAGTTGCTCAAATTTCATTTTTAAATATTCCACATTTCGATAAAATTGTTCATGCTGGAATTTACTTTATTTTGTGTTCGATAATTATTTACGAATCAGAATTTTTCAAATCAAAATATACAGCAAAAGCATTATCTTTAATAGCTTTAATATCAATAATGTATGGAATTATTATGGAATTAATGCAAGAATATGTTTTTATAAAACGTTCAAACGATTTATTTGATATAATTGCTAATTCAACTGGAGCTGCTTTTTCTATATTTGCATTTGTAATTTATAAAAGAATTAAAGCTAGAAATTTAGATTTATTACAAAATCAATAAACAAGCTGAACAATAGAACATTAGAATAACAAATTTTGAACTTCAAACCACAAATATCAAACTTGAAACCTCCTCAATATGAGCAATATTAAAATGGTTGACCTCAAAGGTCAGTACGAAAAAATTAAAAGCGAAATCGACAATGCTATCAAAAATGTAATTGATTCTACAGCATTTATTAATGGAAGTGAAGTTCAATTATTTCAAAAAAATCTAGAAAAATATTTAGGCGTAAAACATGTAATTCCTTGTGCTAACGGTACAGATGCTTTGCAAATAGCTATAATGGCATTGAATCTTAAACCCGGCGACGAAATAATTACAGTTAGTTTTACATTTGTTGCAACCGTTGAAGTTATTTCACTTTTGGGATTAAAACCAATTTTTATTGATGTAAATAATGACGATTTTAACTTAAATGACGATTTACTTGAAAAGGCAATCACTCCAAAAACTAAAGCAATAATTCCTGTTCATTTGTTTGGTCAATGTGCCGATATGGAAAATATTTTAAAAATTGCTAAAAAGTACAATATTAAAGTTATAGAAGATACCGCTCAGGCTTTAGGAACTGATTATACATTCAGCAATGGCGAAGTTAAAAAAGCCGGAACAATTGGAGATATTGGAACTACTTCGTTTTTCCCTTCAAAAAATCTTGGTTGTTTTGGCGATGGAGGTGCTTTATTTACAAATGATGATAAAATTGCAGATACTATCAGAATGTATGCAAATCATGGAATGAAAGTCAGATATTATCATCAGACTATTGGAATTAATTCTCGCCTCGATACAATTCAGGCAGCGGTTTTAAATGTAAAGTTAAAATATCTAAACAATTATAGTATTGCCCGTCAAAATGCAGCTAATCACTATAATGTTGAATTAAAAAATGTTGACTTTCTCGAAACACCAGATTTAGCTCCAAATTCAACTCATATATTTCATCAATATACGTTAAAAACGAAAAACATAAACAGAGATAATCTTCAAAAATATTTACAAGAAACTGGTATTCCGGCAATGATTTATTATCCGGTTCCACTTCATTTGCAAGAAGCATATAAATATTTAGGTTATAAAATTGGCGATTTTCCGGTTACTGAAGAGCTTTGTAAACGTGTAATTTCATTACCAATGCACACCGAGCTAACATCCGAACAGCTCTATTTTATTACAAATACTTTGAAGAAATATAAAGAATAATAATTTTATTAAC
>MENC01000226.1:17834-21405 GCA_001768155.1 Bacteroidetes bacterium GWA2_30_7 | reverse complement strand
TTTTCTTAAAATATAGATAAATTTTTCTATTCCATATTTTTGTAACATTTTAACAGCAGGCACATTAAGAGAACGAGCGATTGCTTTTGAAGCAGGAACTGCACCATCATAACCACGACTAAAATTTTTTGGAGAATATCCTTTTATTTGTACCGGAATATCAGCAACCAAAGAGTTTGGTAAAATATCGCCATTAGTAAGCATAGAAGCATACAAAAAAGGTTTTAAAATACTCCCTGTACTCCTATTTGCCATTATAACGTCAACTTTTTCACCAATATTATTTTTAATATTATTTGTAGAATTTCCAATATATGAAAGTACATTACCTGTCTCATTTTCAATTACAATAGCAGCAATATTATTAATGCTATTTGCTGAATAATATTTACTAAAGCTATTTGTAATTTCTGTAACCTTCTTTTGATATTCACTATTTATTGTTGTATTAAAAACTGATAACTGACTTTTTCCATTATTTTGATTATAAACACGATTAAGCAAATGCGGTGCATCTTGAGGAAAAGGTAATGGCTTTTCTGGAATTGACTCAATTATAGAAAGTTCATAAGTGGAAGAATCAATAATATTGGTATTCAATAATTTTTTTAAAAGAAGATTACGTTTTTTAGTTAAGTATTTTCTGTTTCTTCCGAGATGTATTAATGCAGGACTATTAGGTAAAACTGCCAGCATTGCAGATTCAGCCCAACTTAAATTTTCAGGTTTGCGACCAAAATAACGCCACGAAGCTGCATCTAGTCCTACTATATTTCCACCGAAAGGGGCATTTGATGAATATAACGATAAGATTTTCTTTTTTGAATAACTTGCTTCTAACCTACTTGCAAGGATTATTTCCATAATTTTTTCAAAAATTGTTCTTTCTTTATTGCCTCTTGAAAGTCTTATAACTTGCATAGTAATTGTACTTCCGCCACTAACTACTTTCATATTCATAACATTTGAATATGTTGCTCTAAGTATTGAGTATAAATCAACTCCATTATGATACATAAACCTTTTATCTTCAAAAGCAATTAAAGATTGTAAGTATTTATACGGAATTGAATCATTGTGCGGAAAACGCCATTGCTGGTCGTCAGCTATATGTGCACCCAACAATTGACCTTTGCTATCATTAATTACAATGCATACAGGTTTATTAAATAATGGAATATTTAATAAATAATAATAGCTAATTAAAATAACTGATGATACAAAATAAAATAAAATTTTGATAAATTTAATTCGCACTAATTTTAGAATCGGATGAAATATTTAATAAAAAATTAATGTGCAAAAACTGGAAAAGTAAACATTGTATTTGATTTAAACTTTTTACCATTCATAATTTTAGGTGCAAATTTTAAAGGAGTAAGCAAGTTTTTAAGACTATCTTCTACACCGTAGCCAATGTTATTCATAAACACAATATTACTGATGGTGCTATCTGCATCAACATCAAACGAAAACATTAGTTTACCTCGAATTTTATCAAGTTTTGCTTCTGGAGAATAATTAAGTGTTTTTGTTAAGTACATAAAAAAAGCATCGTCTCCTTCAGGATAATGTGCAACTTGCTCTGTTTTAATCTCTTGATTAATTTGGCTAAAACCATTCAAGGAAATTAAACATAAAAAAATTAAATATAGATTTTTCATAAGTAAAAATTTTAATAACCAATTGAAAATACGACTTTTAATTATATTTATTTACATACTTTTCAGTTTCAATCAAAACTACTGAACATTTTCAAATTTAAAAATTGAATTATTTATATTTGCTAAAATACAAAATAAATATTTAAAAGTCAATTTTTTCGATAAATATAACACTATCTAAATAATCTACCTTGCCAAGAATTTCTTATTTCCATTTCTTTCTCAATCAAGCTCATAACTTCGTAAAGTCTTAATAAACCCCAATTGCCTGAAGCTAAAAAACGAGGTGGAACTTCGCTATTAAATCTTTCAATTACTATTCGTGGATTTAACCTTTCGGTAAAACGGATTATGAAATCAATATAAGCATCAAGAGAAAATAGGTTGAAAATTTCAGGAGGTTGATTATAAAGTACTTCCAAATATGTATTTTTAAAAATCTGTAATTGATGAACCTTAATATTATCAATAGGAAGTTTTGAAATAATGTCAGCTTCATTTAGCATCATTTCCTGATTTTCAAAAGGTAAGCCAAAAATTAAATGCGTTCCAATTTTAATATTCAAATTGTGGGTTCTCTCAATTGTATCAACTGTTTGCTCAAAAGTATGCCCTCTGTTTACAAATTCTAAAGTTTTATTGTAACACGATTCTACACCGTATTCAATCATTATGTAATGTTTTTTGGACAAAAATGACAGATAATCAAGTGTTTCGTCTGAAACACAATCGGGGCGAGTCCCAATAATTAATCCGCAAACTTCAGGAAAACTAAGTGCTTCAGAATATTTTAATTTTAAATTTTCAAATGTATCATAAGTGTTTGAATATGCTTGAAAATATGCTAAATATTTAGATGCTCTTCTGTAACGTATTTTATGAAATTCGATTCCTTCCAGAATCTGAGTTGTTATACTTTTAGAAGTTGTACAGTATGAAGGATTAAAAGCATCGTTATTGCAAAATATACATCCACCGGTTGCAATTTTTCCATCTCTGTTTGGACAAGTAAAGCCGGCATTAATTGATAGCTTCTGAACTCTTTCGCCAAAGATTTTCTTAATATACTCAGAATATGAATTATATCTACGATTATGACCCCATGAATATTCCATAAAAATTATTCTGCAATAATTCTTACTTCAGTTCTTCTATTAGCAAGTTTTCCTTCTTCAGTATTATTATCTCCTACAGGTTCAGTGTCGCCATAACCACTAGCAGTGATTCTTGTATTTAAAATACCTTTAGATACTAAGTAGTTTTTTACAGATTTAGCTCTGTCTGTAGATAATTTTAAATTATTTTCTGCTAAACCACTATTATCAGTATGTCCGGCAACTTCAATCTTTATTGCTTGTTGTCTTTTCATTAAATCAACTAACTGATTCAGTGTTTCATACGAATCTTGCTTTAATGTAGATTTATCTGAATCAAAATTTACATTTTTTAATGTATAAGTTTCCTGATGCTCGAATCTAATGTTAATTTCAAAAGTAAAAAAACCAGAATCTAACGGAACTGATAAATTTGAATAATCAAGAAATTCATCAAATTCCTTATACTTAATTTTATATTTATCACCTTTAGGAATTAAAACCGAATACAAACCTTTTGAATTTGAGATTCCTGTAAAAGTTTTTTTTGAGTTTAATCCTTCAAGCATAATTCGCTCATTTGCTCTTGGACGATTGCTTAAATCCATTACATGAACATTAAATAATACCTTATCTTTAGTAGATTGCAGCTTTTGAGAAAATACATCTAAAAAACTTAGTGTTATAAATACAATTAAGATTATTTTAATTTTTACCATGTATAAATACTAAACTAATATCATGCAAAAATAATTGATATTCTTAATTTTACAATATTTTAAATTAGTTTAATCTAAATTCTATTGGTAATTG
>MENC01000226.1:0-17781 GCA_001768155.1 Bacteroidetes bacterium GWA2_30_7 | reverse complement strand
CAATAAAACTAATATATACTTTGCCTTGAATATTTTTTGATTTTGAATCTTCGGGATATGTAACATTATTAATAATAAATTTTACTAATTCTTTATCTCCGCTTTTAAATTCAGGCATTTTTTCTACCTTAGTGTAAACCTTTTCATCTTGAATTATTAAATCAATATTTTCAGAAATATTATTACTTGCAAAAGTCAAATTGTATGAACAATAATATGTAATTGTTAGAATTAAAATTATTGTTTTAACTGTACTAAATATTGTATTCATATTTTCACTTTTTAAAATATAAGTTTATTAATATTTTTGCAGCTTCTATTGAACTTAATTGATTATTAATAACACTATTTTCTAATTCAATTATTTTAGCTTTGATAACTTCATTTGAATAAAAATTGTTTTTTAAATCTTCGTTAATTGTTTGTTTCATCCAATAAAGCGACTGATTTAGCCGATTTTTGCGATAATAATCGTTACTTTCTATTAATTTAAAATACGAATTAATTATATCCCAAATTTTATCAATATCAATTTTATTTATTGCCGAACAGGTTTGAACTTTTGGAATCCAACCAGAATCATTCGGCGGAAATAAGTGTAAAGCATTTTCGTACTGAATTTTAGCAGAATTTGCTTTTTGTAAATTATCACCATCTGCTTTATTAATAACAATTAAATCAGCCATTTCCATTATACCTCGTTTAATTCCTTGAAGTTCGTCCCCAGCACCACTCAGCATCAAAAGGAGAAAAAAATCGACCATCGAATGAACAGCAATCTCTGATTGCCCCACACCTACCGTTTCAATAAAAATTACATCAAAACCTGCTGCTTCACAAAGAATTACAGATTCGCGAGTTTTTCTTGCAACTCCTCCCAAATTGCCTGCTGCCGGTGAAGGTCGAATATAAGCAAACGAATCAATCGAAAGCTCTTCCATTCTGGTTTTATCGCCCAAAATGCTACCTTTTGAAATGTCGCTACTTGGGTCAATCGCTAAAACTGCAAGTTTTTTTCCAAAAGAAGTTACATATTTTCCAATTGCCTCAATAAAAGTACTTTTCCCAACTCCTGGAACGCCGGTTATTCCAATTCGTAAAGATTTTCCCGAATATTTCAAACATTTAGTTATTATATCTTTAGCTAACTCCTGATGTTCAGCTAAAGAGCTTTCAATTATTGTAATAGCTTTGCTTAAAATAGTTATATCACCAGAAATTATTGCTTTTACATATTCATCAGCAGTTAATGATTTTTTTTTGATTTGCTTGAATTTGCTAATAGATTCATTATTAATCGAAGACGGTTGATTAATACCTTCCTGAACATTTAAAGTTTTATTATATTTATTATTATTTCCCAAAAGTTAAACTATTTTGAACTCTCCTTTGAAACTCATAAATGTTTTTTCTGAATCAGAAATCTCACATTTTACATTCACATTTGCTGTTTCACCAGAATTTAGTTCATATTCAAAATTAATTATATTTTCTGATTTAGGAATAACAATAGCTTTAAATTTAATATTTCCTGCTTTTAATAATTTTATGCTTTTTTTTAATTCAGTCGCCAGTAATTCTTCAATTATTTGAATAAGGCAAACACCCGGAACTACAGGATTATCAGGAAAATGTCCCTTAAACACTTCATGATTTTCATTTAAATTCACATAATAAACAAACCCTTTTTCGGTGATTTTTGAATCAATTATTTTATAAAAATTTTGTAATAACATTCTTATTTTTTTTCAAGCAAATTTAGCTCTATACTTAATTTAATATACTTATGTAATATCTTTATTTTTTTAGGAATTTTATTGTCATAATCTGAATACATGATTTTGACACTTTTAGCTATCGAATTTCTATGTTTTAATTCAACAATCACATCATCAAGTTTTTGAAATGCACATAAAGTTCTTTTTGGTTTTATATATTTTACAATTGTAATATCAGAGTTAGAAGTCTGATAATATTTTATTTTTTTTGCAACTATCTTTAGAAGCATTAAACGAAGATCATTTACTAACGTGTTTGCAATATATTCTTTATTCATTGACTCGAAGCAATAATTAATTTTATTATCATTTCCATTAATTTCAAAATCGAAAAACTTTAAACCAATTTCAGACATAAATATAATTCTTACTGTATCAGAAGAGCTGGGTTTAATAAATAATAATCCTGAATAATATTTCCCAAAAGTTTCGACTTTTGCTTTATATAATAAACTTGTTGTTTCAGAAATAAAATATATTGGATAAAACTTTGTATCTGAGTTACTTTCAATCGTTTTGTAAGGAATTTTACATGAACAAATTGTAAATATTAAGCTAATTAATAATAAAAGCTTCATCGCCAATATTAATGTTATGTTTTTTATTTTTAAATACAATCAATGTAAAATCATCAGATGATTCTTGCATTTTTATTTTAGAAACAGTCAAATCTGTTTTATCAAAGTATAAATAAATTTCGCTTAAAACACTTGATACTTCTTTCTTTTTAGGAATCATTTTAACAACATAAAATTCAGTACTTTCGAAGTATTTTAAATTAAAATCAGCATGTGAATTTAAAATTGTTCCTTTAAGACAATTGCTGATAATGTTGTTCATCATTTCAAAAACCTTATTGTTTTTTGCATCAAAAGTGTTTGTTTTATTTTCATCTTTAATAGAAATTTTATCATTATTAATTATAACTAAGTATGTAAAAGGTTTTTGATATTCCCAACGTATTTTATTTTCCTTTTTGAACTTAAAAATACCTTCTGAAGTTATTACATCAGATAACATGCTTAAATGCTTTTCCTGAATAAAATTACTTTCGATGCTTTGAGTTTTTTGAGTAATTTCATTAAGTTTATTTTTAAATAGAATAGTGTCAGTTACTAACTTTAATTCAGCATTTTGTGAAAATATAAGCAAATAATTTAAAGTGAATAAAATAAAAAAAACATATCTCATAAAAAACAATATATCAATTTAACATTTCGACAAGCTCAATGCATCGCAATTTAACAGTTTATCTAATCTTTCAACTTTAAAATCAGTTTGTGCAAGGTAATCTAAAAAATCTTTTAACACATTCACAGTTACTGGATTTGTATCATGAAATAGAATTATAGCACCAGCATGAATTTTATTTTTTAGCTTACTAAGTATAACATCTGCACTACAGTTTCCTCCATCAAAAGACCTAATACTCCAACCAATTGTTATCATTCCATATTTTTTAATTACAGAAGCAATTATTGGGTTCAAAACACCAAAAGGAGGTCGAAAAAATCGAGGTGATTGTCCTGTAAAACAAGAAATTAAGTCGTTTGTTTGTTCAATTTCAAGGCTATATTTTTTTCGATTAGTAAACGCTAAATATGTTGTGTGCGAAAAAGTATGATTTCCAATAATGTGTCCATCTTCAACTATATTTTTTATGATTTCTGGATATTTTTCAGCATTTATTCCTTTTAAAAAAAATATAGCTTTTACATTTTTTTCTTTTAAAATATTTAATATTAAGGGAGTAACTATTAAATCTGGTCCATCATCAAAGCTAAGTACTATGGAATTTTTATTTGTATTTACTTTACATATAGTTTTAATATAAATATTTGAGCAAATAAAATATGAACCAATAAAAAGGTATGAAGAATATGCAACAAGAATTAAAGCAAAAATTGAAATAAATAGAAAAATAGAAAACTCAAAAAATAACTGTATTGTAAATAAAATCAATATAAATAAAAGTGTAATAATATTTAATAATTTGAATTTTGTCATGTATTAAATTAAGTAAATTCAAAAATATCAAATTTATTTAAGTAATTGGTGATTGATTAGAATAAGTTTTTATATCGTTTGATTTTAAGGTATTCTATAATCTCAATGAAAATGTTTTTATATTAAATTGACACATTATACTAGCAAGTTACGATATATTAAATTTCATCTAATTTATTTAAAATTTCTCCAATTTTTCCTGAAGGACGTTCTGCATTTGAATCTATTATTTTTCCTTCTCTGTCGATTAATAAAAATCTTGGGATAGAATTAATTAAATAATCTTTTGTGATACTAGAACTCCAACCTGCTGCATAAATCTGTATATCAGATAATTTCTTTTCAGTAACCATTTTTTCCCAAGGTTCTTTTGTGTCATCAACTGAAACACTTATAAAAACCACATTTTTAGTTTTAAAATTCTTTTTTAATTCTTCAAAATGAGGTGCTTCTGCTTTACACGGACCACACCATGTTGCCCAAATATCAATATAAACATATTTGCCTTTGAAATCTGATAATGAAATAACTTTTCCTTTTATATCTGGAAATGAGAAATTTGGAGCAATATTTCCAGGTTTCAACGCTTCCCATTTTTTAATATCTTCATTAATAGAATTATTATATTCTTTGTTTTTACAGATTGCCTTAAACTGAAAAAGTAACGTATCAATATCTTTTGTTCCCATATATTTCAAGTGTTCTGCCATAAACACATAAGAATAAAATTCTCGTAATTTATTATTAGAAATATACTTATCAACTACTTTAATTGATGCAATAGAATATCTTACATTTTCGTCTAACGTGGTGTCGGTTTTATCAAATAAATTTTCAGCTTTATTAGTAATATATGTTTTTACATATTTATTCATTTCATCTGAAATATAGAGAGTTGTATCATTTAAATCTATCAATTTTTCAAAATCATAAAACGATTCAGGAATGTTTGATAAATCCTGATTATTATTATAATAGCTATAATATTGTGGATAAATAAGTCGAAGGTTAGCTTTTTTGCAAATTATTTTGTTTTTTTCTAACTTTTTAAAGTCAGTTTTTGTTGGTAATGAAGTGTTTAAATAATCAAATAATATTTTTTCCAGAGAATCAGTCTTTTTAATAAAATCACTGGGTTGTAAGCTTAAAAAATCGTATTGACTAGGAAATTTTGATTCAATTAATATTGAACTTGCTAAGTAATTATTAAATTCGGCACCAGTTCCGAAATATTTAATTGTTTCATCGAAGTTATCAGCAATTATTTTGACAGATAAGCTATCTCCTTGTGATAAATACACTTCTGAATTTTCTTCTCCAATACGAAATTTAAAGTACTTAGGAAAATTTAAATCAAATTTTATACTAAAGAACCCTTTTTCATCAATACTTGCAGAATCTTTAAACTTTTCATTAAATACTTCAGAATAAAAATAAATCATTTTAGAATCTGTTCCAGAAACTGTTCCATTAAAAATTGCGTAGTCATTAACTACTTTTTCATTTTTACACGAAAAAAATAGAATTACAGAAAGAATAATAAGTATTAACTTTTTCATTTTAAAAATTTTATATATTTTGAGCAAAGGAAACAAAAAAACAAAAAAAATAAAATATTATTCTGTTTTTCTTACTACTTAAATTGTGAAAATAGCTTCGATTACACAATTATATTTATGAATCCAAACGCAACAAAATAAAGATTATTAGCAAAAAATTATTAGTAAATTTAATGGCAGTTTTTCAATAATTCCTTAGCATTAACAACAGCAGCCTCAGTAATTTCTTTTCCACTTAAAAGTTTTGCAATTTCAAGCAATCTTTCATCCTGATTTAATAATTTTATAAATGTCTGAGAATTTGTTTTATAAACCATGTAATGGCTTTTTCCTTTTGATGCAATTTGTGGTAAATGAGTTATGCAAATTATTTGAGTTTTTTCTGAGAGCGAGTTCATTATATCTCCCATTTTATCAGCAATTTCGCCCGAAACTCCTGAATCAATTTCATCGAAAATAATTGTAGAAGTATTTGTTTTTTCAGCAATTATGCTTTTCAAAATCAGCATTAGCCTCGAAATTTCACCTCCCGATGCAATTTTTTCAATTGGCATAGGTTGAATTTTTTTATTTGCAGAAAATAAGAAATATACATTATCAAAACCATCTGAATTTAACTCTTGCAAATCTTCAATTACAATGTTTAATATTGCATCGGGCATACCTAATTCTTTACAAACAGTTGAAATTCTTTTTTCAAGATTCAACTTATTCTTATTACGTACCGATGTTATTTTATTTGCAAAATTTTTAATTTCAACTAATACTTTGGAAAATTCAATTTCAAGTTTTTCAATTTCATTATCGTAATTCTCAATTTCTTTAATTCTTTGCTTTATATTATTAAAAATGACAATTAATTCATCGACTGATTTAACCTGATGTTTTTGTAAAAGAGAATAATACAGGTCTATCCTATCTTTAACTTTCTCTAATCTAATTGGATTAAATTCAATAGAATCTGCCTTCAAATTAATTTCTTGAACAATATCCTTAAGTTCAATATTTATAGAACTTAATCTGTTTTTTAATTCGTCTGCATCTTTAAAAAAAGAAGCAATTGTTGACAAAGAATTTATTGATTCCCTGATTTTTATTAATACATTATCTTCTGTTTCTTCAAAATTATTAATTATTCCGGATAAGCTTTGTTTAATTTCCTCTGAATGACTTAATAAACCAAGCTCTGCTTCCAGTTCTTCAAGTTCAGTTACTCGAATGTTTGCCTCTTGTAATTGATTATATTGAAATGTGATAAAATCAAGTTCAATTAAATTTGATTTTGCTTTTGATTTTAAAGAATTTATCTTCTTTTGAATTTCAAGATATGAATTAAAGTTATTCCTGTATTTTTCTAATAATAAGCCATTTTCAGAAAATAAATCAAGAATATTTAATTGAAATTTTCTGTCTTTCAACAAAAGGTTTTCGTGTTGAGAATGAATATCTAAAACTTTCTCTCCTATTTCCTTTAATATATTTATACTTACAGGTGAATCGTTTATAAAAGCTCTGGATTTCCCATTAAGCGAATACTCTCTTCTTAAAATTAATTCGTTGCTGTAATCAATATCGTGTGCCTGAATAATTTGTTTTAAATTAAGATTGCGAATATCGAAATGACCTTCGACTACGCATTTATCCTCTTTATTTTTAATTGATTCATTATCTGCCTTCTCGCCTAGCAATAAAGATATTGCTCCTAAAATTATTGATTTTCCGGCTCCGGTTTCGCCTGTAACAGTTGAAAGTCCTTTGTTGAAATTGATTTCAATATGCTCAATTAATCCGTAATTTTGTATTTTCAAGTATGTGAGCATTTGGGATTTGGGATTTACGATTTGGGATTTACGATTTGGGATTTACGATTTAGGATTTGGGATTTACGATTTGGGATTTACGATTTAGGATTTGGGATTTACGATTTGGGATTTGGGATTTACGATTTGGGATTTGGGATTTACGATTTGGGATTTGGGATTTGGGGGGTTGACAGGATTTACAGGATTTAACTTCGACAATGACAATGTATCAATGTAACAATTTATTTAATTCTTCGCCGACATTATCTTATTGTACTTAGCAATATTAGCAGGGTCGATTTCTTTGAGGATATTGAAAACTCTGGCTTTTTCGTCGGTAAATGATTCTGAAAAAATATTTACAAATTCATCTGATTTTACATCATAAAGCAATTGAAAAACCATTGTTGAATTTGTTTTATTGCGAAAAGCTTTTTGAATTAATTTTAAATCTTCAGCTATTGCAGTCCTTGCTTCGACTGACTTATCAGACATTCTGTCTAATCCTAATCTATGAAAATTATAACTAAATTCTCGTAATGAACTATAATTTTCATTTAATATATTCTCAACAAACCAATATCTGTTTTTAGTACTTTCAAAAGCTTTCCAACCTTTGTATTGAGAGTTTTGTGCATTATTAACAATAATTTCAGCTTTATTAAAATACTGAGAACCACCTTCGAGCGAATACGAATCGTAATCTAAACCAAGTATCATATAAGCATAATATGCTAAAAATGACGTTAATTCAGATGTATAAGAAGACTCGCTAAACTCCAAAGGTTGAAATTCGACATATTTGAATTGTAAATTATTGTCTAAATAATTTAACATCACGGTATTGTATGTTGAATTGAAAACTGGTCTACTTGATTGAACCTGAAATGTTCCTTTAAACTCGTCGCTTGAAATTTCTTCAGAAATATTAATTACTATATTACATTCAATTTTTTCATCTTGTGTATAAACATGCTCTGTCCATTTATGGTTATTCATAAATTCATAAATATCGCTTTGCATGGTTTCAAATTTTTTCTTATTTGTTCCTTGAACTTGCTGAGTCTGAACCTGTACTCGACAGTTTAATTCTTGAGAAAAATACTCTTCGACTTCAAATAAAAATAATATTACTAAAATTAAAAATTTCATAATAACTGACATATTTTTGTAACAATATCGTTTGCAACTTCGGCTTTCGACTTTAACTCAAAATGTTCAATATTATTGTTTTTATCAATAATTGTAATCTTGTTTGTATCGTGAGAAAATCCAGCACCATTGTCGTTGAGTGAATTTAAAACAATAAAATCAAGGTTTTTTGAAAATAGTTTTTTTATTGCATTTGCCGATTCATCATGGGTTTCGAGTGCAAAACCGACTAAAATTTGATTAGTTTTTTTTAATAGACCTAACTCTTTAGCAATATCCTTAGTTTCAACTAATTCTATTACTTTATTAAATTTATCTTTTTTAATTTTTTCGACACTTGGTTCTTTTGGAGTAAAGTCGGCTACTGCTGCAGCCATAATTGCAATATCAACATCTTTGAAAAGTTTTATACATTCGATATACATTTCAGAAGCAGATTTAACTGCTATAGTTTCAATTGATGGATGGATAGCTTTTATTGAAACTGGTCCTGTAATTAATTTTATATCAGCTCCTTGATTAGCCATTTTTTCAGCTAGTTCAAAGCCCATTTTTCCTGATGAATAATTGCCAATAAATCTAACGGGGTCGATTTGTTCGAAAGTGGGTCCTGCGGTAATCAGTACTCGTTTGGATTTAAGTTTTTTTTTTGAATTAAATAAATCAAAAATTATACTTAAAATTACTTCGGGGGCTTCCATTCTGCCTTTACCAATAAGTCCGCTGGCAAGTTCGCCGGTTGCTGGTTCGATAATGAAATTGCCTGTTTTCTTTAATTTGCTTATATTTTCTTTGGTAGAATTATGATTCAGCATATCTAAATCCATTGCCGGAGCTACCATTACCGGACATCTTGCCGATAAATAAGTTGTAATCAGTAAATTATCAGCAATTCCATTTGCCATTTTTGCAATTGTTGTTGCAGAAGCTGGTGCAACGAGCATTAAATCTGCCCATAATCCTAAGTCAACATGGCTGTTCCAATCGCCACTATTCTGATTAAAAAATTCAGAAAGTACAGGGCTTCCAGATAATGTTGAAAGTGTTAATGGAGTAATAAATTCTTTTGATGAAGGAGTCATAACAACTTTAACTTCTGCTCCTTCTTTAACCAGTAATCTAATAAGAATAGCTGCCTTATAAGCAGCTATACTTCCTGTAACACCTAAAATTATTTTTTTACCCTCAAGAAACATTTACTATTTTTTTATTTTAGTAGGATTTCTGTAATAAACTTTTTTATCCATATATTCTCGGAGTGCAATGCCTGTTGGTTTTGGCATTCTTTCATAATACTTAGAAATTTCAATTTGTTCACGATTTTCGAAAACTTCTTCTAGGTTATCGGTATATGAAGCAAATTCTTCAAGTTTACGACTTAATTCTTCTTTTATTTCAACAGAAATTTGATTTGCTCTTTTAGCAATAATCACAGTTGTTTCGTAAAGATTTCCAACTTCCATTTCTAAATGATTTAAATCAATCGTTACTGTTGTTGATGGTGCATTTGTTTTTTTATAATCCATATTAATAAATTTACTTAGTTCAACTCGTTTTTAGAATTTTCAAATATTCTTTCGGCTTCTTTTTTATATCGGCTTTCGGGAAATTCAGCAATTAAAGCATAATACTCTGTAACTGTAGTTTGATATCTTTCCTTCTTTTTAATTTCTACACTTTTTTGTGCCAATAAATAATTTGCTTTGACAATTAAATATAATAATTCTTCTCTATATTCTGTATCTGGAAAACCTTTAAGACTTCCTTTAAGTGACTGAATAGCTGCCTTATACTCTCCAATATCGAAATAAAGTTTAGAATTTAAATATGATTTTGTTTCAAGTTTACTTCTTAATTTATCAATCATTTCGTTACATTTTGTAATTCTCTCACTTTTTGGGTAACGATTAATGAATAATTGAAATTCGTCAATTGCTTTATAAGTATATGCCTGGTCAAGTGTTGGTTCCGGAGAATTTAAATATGCACAGTAAGCTGCCATATAATTACATTCTTCTTTGTGTTTACCAATTGGATAAGTTAAACTATAATTTTTGAAATAATAACCTGCCATCATAAAATCACCTTCTCCATAGTAACAATTAGCATAATAGTAATAAATTTCTTCGCCTTTTTCTGTTCCTTTATAAATAGACAATAGCTCCTCGAACAATGAATGGGCTCTGAAATAGTCCTCTTTCTCATATAGTTCTATGGCTTTATCATATTTTCGTTTGTAGTCGGTACTTTTTAATATCTTCTGATATTCACTACAAGAACTAAATATTGAAAGAGCTAAAATTATTAGTATTGAATATGTTATATTTTTCCAAAACATTTCACAAAGATAAAATTTTTCTTTGAAATGAACGTTGATTTTTGAATTTTCATATAAAAAAAATATATATTTTAAAATAGCCATTTAAGCCACTTAAAATGTATGACTTACGATATACTTAAATCTTAAATAAATCACTATTGTTCGACTAAAAAATATTACGTCTCCTGAAATTAATTCATTTTCGCTTACCGACTAAATGTAAGCTGTAGTGCTTCTTTTCATTTAGCTAGTTTTATCCTTTTCCATTAAAACTTTCCATCATTCTTTGTGCTACTGAACGCTGAACAATTGACTGAACGCTTGTATTCATATTTTTTAGTTTGAAAATATTATTAAAGCCATAAAAGCCAAATTCAGTAACGAGTTTCCCTATGAGTTCGTCTGCAAAAGAAGATGAAATAATGTTGATATTCGCAAAATCAAGAGTAATATTTTTATTTGATTGCTTATAAATATTAATTAACTCATTTCTGATTTTTTCACCAGATTTTCTTGTTCCAACACCAGATTCCTTACTATGTAAGTCAATTTTGATATTGCCGGCATTGTCTTCTAACGATTCTAATTTAAGATTGACAGGTTCATATCCGCCGAGTGCTTTGGAAATTGAAATCTCCTTACTGTAATCAATTTGAAAATCTACAATGCAACCATTATCATACGGTAATTGAGAAACACAGTCAAAAGTTTTTAATTCATTATTAGTCAAATTATAACATGCTGAATTTGAAATAATGTTTAGTATGCCGGTATTCTCACTTACAATTTGGTGAAGCCCCCATAATCCATTTCCTTGACCAATCTTTTTATCTCTTGTTACACCTTCTTTCACAGCAAGTTTTAAAGCATCAACCGGATTTTTGGGTTTGTGAACAGAAGATGAGAGTAAGGAATTGTAAATGCCTTGCCCAGTATCGTAAACACAAAAAACAAAATGTTTCGTTTTTGGATGTACCTGTCCCATTACATAGCCAAAACTTCTGCTCGAATGTTGCAAAACATTATCCAAAACCTCATTGATTGACCACTCAAATCCTTCTAAAACACCTTTTTCACAAACTATGATTTGGGATAATTCGTCAACAAATGAATTAATTAAAAGGTAAATATCGTCAGCACTATCAAATCTCCATATCTTACCCAAACTTGCTTTTTGAGCGAGATCTTTATTTTCTTGAACTCGGAGAGGGGTTTTAATAGAAAGTTTTTTTAAAAATTCTGACAGGTAATAAAATTCAAAGCCAATCCCCCTTAAACTTATATTTTCTATTATCCCTGCAATGGGAACACTAACATTTGGAAATGCTCCTTTGACATTTTTAAAATTAAGAATCAAATTTTTGTTATAGGAGTTTAGTGTTTCATTGAGAATATCAATGAACTCAGAAACAACTCTAGGATTAGTCAAGTTGTCAAATATTAGTTCTTGACCTTCTTTTTTGATTAAAGACTCATGTGTTATATTCTTTTTCATTTTTTATTGTCTATGAATTGCAAATTTAGTAAAACAACAAACTTTTTCTTATTTTTTTCCAAGCTTAAAATCAGAAGTGCTATGAAAAGTAATTGTTGGAAATGCTTCTTTTACTGTTCTTAGCATCCATTCGCTTTCGGCAAAAAATACTGGATTATCTTCTTTATCAAAAGCAACTGCCGAGGACTTTCTCAGCATAAAATCGTCAAGTGCTTTTTTATCGTCAGTTGTTAGCCATGAGGCTTTTACAAAAGGTAACTGCGAAAATGTACATTTTGCACCGTATTCATGCTCAAGTCTGAACTTAATAACTTCGTACTGAAGTTCGCCAACAGTTCCAATAATTTTTCTATTTCCGGGTTGTTGTAAAAATAATTGTGCAACACCTTCGTCGGTTAATTGTCGTACACCTTTTTCGAGTTGTTTTGTTTTAAATGGGTCGCGGTTTACAACTTCACGTAAAATTTCTGGTGAAAAACTCGGAACTCCTTTGAAATGTATCATTTCTCCTTCCGAAAGAGTATCTCCAATTTTGAAAGTATCGGCATCGTACAATCCTACTACATCTCCCGGAAATGCTTCATCGACAATATTTTTATTATTTGCCATAAAACTTGTTGGAGATGAAAATCGCATTTTTTTCTCGGCACGTGTGTGAAAATAAAATTTATTTCTTTCAAATTTTCCTGAACAAATTCGCATGAAAGCTATTCTATCTCTGTGATTTGGGTCAAGATTAGCATGAATTTTAAAAACAAAACCTGTAAGTTGCTCTTCATAAGGATTGACTACACGTTCCGAAGCGGTTATTTCTCCGGGGCATGGGGCAATTTGTAAAAATGTTTCCAATAATTCTAAAACGCCGAAATTATTTAATGCACTTCCAAAAAATAACGGAGCTACATAACCATCTCTGTACAAATCAATATTGAAAGACTCGAACATATTTTTGATAAATTCTATTTCATCCCACAAAACTTTTAAACTTTCTTCTCCAATGAATGATTTAAGTTCAGGGTGATTTATATCTTTAGTTTTTAAGAGACTATCTGCAACGTAATTTTTTTCGGGAGCATAAATATTTACTTCTGTATTATATAAATTATATACGCCTTTAAATTGTCGCCCCATTCCTATGGGCCATGTATAAGGGCAAACTGCTATTTTAAGTTCCTTTTCTAACTCGTCTAACAAATCGTAAGGGTGAATTCCTTCCCTGTCGAGTTTATTTATGAAAATCATTACTGGTGTATGACGCATTCTGCATACTTCCATTAATTTCCGAGTTTGTTCCTCAACTCCTTTTACGCAATCTATAACTAAAATAACGCTATCTACAGCTGTGAGAGTTCGATAAGTATCTTCGGCAAAATCTTTATGACCAGGAGTGTCAAGAATATTAACTCTAATATCATTGAAATCGAATGCCATAACAGATGTTGCAACTGAAATACCACGTTGATTTTCAATTTCCATGAAATCGGAAGTAGTAGTTTTTTTTATTTTATTGCTTTTTACAGCACCGGCTGTTTGAATTGCTCCACCATAAAGCAGTAATTTTTCAGTCAGAGTTGTTTTTCCTGCATCGGGGTGGCTAATGATGGCAAATGTTCTGCGGCGTTTTATTTCTTTTTTTAAATCCATAAGTTGTTGAGGTTAACCTACCCCCAACCCCTTCCAATGGAAGGGGCGAAAAAGGTTTGAAGTTTGAGACCAATTATTATTGCGTAAAAATTTTCTAAATTAAGAACGCAAAAGTAGAAAAATTTGGGAACTTTTTATTGTTCTGTATTCTACCTTCTAATTTCTATCTTCTATCTTCTTTACCACATAGAATCATAGACACATAGATTTCACATAGTTATTTATCTATTAATATCTTTTCTAACTTCTAACTTCTTTCCTCAAATCACCCCTTCTTCCCTCAGCTTCTCAATTTCCTCATCAGAATAATTAAGCATTTCTTTAAAAACAATATCATTATGTTCACCAATTTCAGGTGCAGGCATTCGGGTTGGACTTTCTTCTATTGTGCTCATTTTTATTGCATTTCCTACAACTTTTATTTTTCCCATATCTTTATCGTCAACTTCTACAATCATATTTCGGGCTTTAATCTGGCGATTTTCAATTGCTTTGTCAATTGTATTAATTGGACTGCAAGGAACATCAACTGCATCGAATATCGAAACCCATTCACTCACATTTTTTGTGATAAAAACTGAACTTAAAATTGAGTCAATTTCTTTTAAATTTTTTGTACGGTTGCTGTTTGTTTTGAATCTTTCATCTTCCAATAAATATTCGCAATTAATTGCTTTGCATAGTTTTACAAAAATAGAATCGTTTCCGGCAGCAACTACAAAATAATCGTCTTTTGCTTTAAATGCCTGAAATGGTGTAATTGTAGGATGACGATTTCCAATAGGACCTGGTGGCACATTATCAGCCTGATAACGTAATACTGCATTTTCTAATATTGACAACTGACAATCGAGCATAGAAACATCAACTTTTTGCCCCAAACCTGTAATTGTTCTCTGGTACAATGCCGATAAAATTCCCATAGCAGTATAAAACGAAACTGTGATATCGCCAACCGACATTCCGACTCTTGTGGGTGGAGTTTGGGGCCAGCCTGTAATGCTCATCATTCCGCCTAATGCCTGAACAAGAATATCGTAAGCAGGTTTTTTAGAATCGGGTCCGGTATGTCCAAAACCGGAAGAAGCGGCATAAATTATTTTTGGATTTATTTGCTTTATTTCATCGTAACCCAAACAGAGCTTTTCCATTGTTCCGGGTTTAAAGTTTTCGATTATAACATCGAATTTTGGAACTAATTCTTTTATTATCTGCTTTCCTTTTTCGGATTTAAGATTAACTGAAATGCTTTTTTTGCCTCGGTTATTGCTGACAAAATACATACTTTTATTGTTTCGAAATGGACCATAAGCCCTTGAATCGTCTCCGGTTTCTGGTGATTCTACTTTAACAACTTCTGCTCCAAGTTCCGATAACAACATTGTACAAAACGGACCCGCAAGTACTCTTGTAAGGTCAAGTATTTTAATATTTTCTAAGGGTTTCATCTTTTTGAATAGAGTTTATTTGTTGATGAGTTGATTAGGTTATGAGTTGATAAGTTGATAAGTTTATGGATGATTAGATTATAAATTTCATGTTTGTAAAGATTATAAAAATTGAAAAGATTACAAAATATTCAAAAAAGTTTGTTGTTTTAAGTTTTGAATTTAATGTTTGTCGTCTTTTTCATTGTGAAGTACGATGCAATCTATATACTTAACTCATGTTACGCATGTTTTATAGCTAAAATGATAAAACGCTGTTAACAACTTTGTAAATCACAGAAAATGAAAACAATACGCAATCGTTTATTTGTTTCCAAAATTGATTGAAAAAAGTGAATTGTTGCATATTATAGCATTTTATGGGTATTCAAGAACTTATTTTAGTCGCAAAAAGTGAGTTATGAGCAGTTTGAAATGTTAAAATGACTATTTTTTGATATTTCATGCGTAACATGAGTACTTAAATTAACACTTCCAAAATTATTTGATGTGAACATTGGAAATGAAAAAATTACTAATAAATTTGTGATAACTAAATAAATAAAAATTATGAAAACATCTATTTTAACTTTGCTCGCAGTTTTTTGTATTTTTCAATTATCTAATTGTGTCGAAAGTACCGCAGACGTAGCCTTGGATGTAGCTAGTGCTATAGTGCAAAATCATGCACAGGTTAAGGGTTCGGGCAATTTAACCGAAAAAGAAATTAAATCCTCAGATTTTTCATCTATCGAAAATGCAACATCTTTTGATATTGAAATCAAACAAGGCGATAAGCAAAACATAAAAGTTTTAACCGACGACAATATTCAGGACTTTATATACTTTCAACAAACCGGCGAAAAAATCACTTTTTCAATTCAAAAAAAAGCATCATTTGAAGCAACAAAATCAATAATTTATATAACTGTTGTAAATCTTAAATCAATTATTAGTTCAGGAACTGGTGATATTGAAATTGGCAAATTATCAACCGATGAATTTAAAATAGAAAATTACGGAACCGGTGATATTAAGTACCTTAGCGTTTCTAATAAAACATTAAGTATAATTAATTCCGGTACAGGTGATGTAAAATTAGAAGGAAATATTGAAAACATAATCATCGAAAATTCAGGCACAGGCGATATTTCTGCACAAGCATTAAAAGCAGATGTTGCAAAACTTACAAACTCAGGTACAGGCGACGTAAGCATTACTGCTGTTAATGATTTATCTATTGACAATTCCGGTACAGGCGATGTAACCTATTACGGTACTCCTCAGAACAAAACTATTAATTCCTCCGGAGTTGGTGAAGTTATTAAGAAGGAATAGGAGTTAGATTGTTATATTGATAAATGGTTACATTGTTAAATTGTTAAATTGCTTTGCACTGAGTTTTTATCGAAGTGTTAAATTGTTGTAGCCTATGCAAAATCCTATAAATCCTGTCAAAATTCCTAAATCGTAAATCCCAAATCCTAAATTCTTATGCAAACCCTGAATTTCCTTTTTAAAGACTGTGTTGAAAAATACAGCGAACGACCTTTTTTATCAGAAAAAATTAAATCTCATTATATTGCACTTACATTTAAAGAAACCCAAGCCAGAGCTTATCAATTCTCTGCCGGACTTATTGCTTTAGGAATTAATAAAGCCGACCGTATTTCACTTTTATCCGAAGGTCGAAATAACTGGGTAATTGCCGAACTTGGAATTTTTCATGCCGGAGCAGTAAATGTACCTTTATCGGTTAAACTTGCCGAACCCGAAGAAATTCGTTTCCGAGTCGAACATTCCGGTTCAAGAATGATTATTGTTTCAAAAAATCAGATTAAAAAAGTCAGACCTGTTTTATCGCAATTAAAATCGCTTGAAAAAATAATCTTATTAGATAATGTTGAAAAGACAAGCGAAAATGAAATCAATTTTGATGAAGTAATTTTACTTGGGAAAAAATATTTAAAAGAAAATTATTCAGCTTTTGAAACAAGATGGCAATCGGTAAAGGAATCAGATTATGCAAATATTTGTTACACATCGGGTACAACAGCCGACCCAAAAGGAATAATTCTTACTCACCGAAATTATACAGCCAATATTCAGCAATCGTTAAGTCTGTTTCATATTTCCGAAACATGGCTTACACTGCTTATTTTACCATGGGACCATGCTTTTGCACATTCGTGTGGCATTTATACACTTATGAGTTGCGGAGCAAGTCTGGCAGCAATACAGGCAGGCGATTCGTTAATGGAAACATTAAAAAATATTCCAATAAATATAAAAGAAACCAAGCCTGATTTTTTGATGAGCGTTCCTGCCCTATCGAAAAATTTTAAAAAAAATATCGAAAAAGGAATCAGCGATAAAGGAAAAGTCGTTGAATGGCTTTTTAATACAGGATTAAAAATTGGTTATGCTTATAACGGAAACGGCTTTAATAAAGGAAAAGGACTGAAATTTTTATTAAAACCTCTTTACAAATTATTCGATACAATTATTTTCAAAAAAATTAGAGAAGGTTTCGGTGGAAATCTTAAATATTTTATAGGCGGTGGTGCTTTGTTAGACATTGAATTACAACGTTTTTT
>MENC01000225.1:3941-6454 GCA_001768155.1 Bacteroidetes bacterium GWA2_30_7 | reverse complement strand
AATCAATATGTTTACTCAATTTGGTTTGGCGATGGAGATTCGTTAGTTAACATCATGTACGAAACAGATACAATATACAAAGTATTAGCTAATCACATTTATAATAATGCTGGAACTTATAACGCTGTTATGACAGTTGAAAATTCATGTGGAAATGTTAACACATTAAATTATACAGTTACAGTGGATAGTTCAGGAACACTTTCAACTCAGTATTTTGTTGGAAATTCAACATCAGAAAATAATGATGGACTAAATCAGTTTAACGACTGGAGTATTCCATCAACTGAACCAGAGCATACTATCACCTTCCCTGTAAGCTTTAGCCAATGGCAACAAGGAATGAATGAAGATATGTATATTGTATGCTGGTATGGAGGTATGAGTATTTTTGAAGGCGAAATGGGCGCACCAGACGGAATGATTCAACTTAATGCAAGTGAAAATAATACTGTTACGGTATATGCGCCGGTTAATGCCGACAGTCTTGTAATTGCAGGTATTTGGTATTGCAACCAACCATTTAATTCAGAACCAGATGCTTATGGAATTTTAGGAGCTTTTAAATTAGAAGTAGATGCCGATACTACAATTGCAGCCCCCGGTTTAGTTATTGCAAACTGGGATGGAAGTTGCGATACACAACAAACAGGAAATAACCCTGATGCAGCATGTACCGGCGATTTAGTTGAGTTTTTTGCAGTTGGCGGTGTCGAACACGAATGGCATTTTGGCGATGGAGCATCTGCAAGCGGCTTATTTGCAACTCATGCTTATGCCGATACAGGAATTTATAATGCATTCGTAAAAATCACCAATTCTTGTGGAGTTGTTGATACAGTATATACAGTTGTTGAAATTGGAAATTATAATCTGCCTCAAGGAAACTTATCAATTGATGGAAGTTGGACTTGCACAAATAGTCCTGTAACATTTTGGTATAACGAATATAACGGAAACAATACTGAATCTTACAATTATTTGTGGTCGTTTGGCGATGGCAATTTTTCAACCGAATCAAACCCTGTTCATTATTATACTGATGGTGGAGATTACATAATTAACCTGACAGTTACAAATGGTTGCGGAAGCATTAATATGACCGATACCGTTAGGATAAATGGCTCAAATATAGATTATTTTGTATCAAACGGTTGTAATGGGAGCAACAATGGATATTTAGAAATTTCAAATACATGGGTGGGATATAATATAAATTATAATTGGTCAAACGGAGAAACAACACAGTCAATTTATAACCTTAGTCCGGGCGATTATACAGTTACAATTTCAGGAAATAGTATGTGTACTTTTATCAAAACATTTACTATTGAAGCAATTGTTCCAATAGTTCTTTCTTTTAATGTAACAAACGAATCATGTCCCGATAATAACGATGGACAAGCAGAAGCTGTTGTATCCGGCGGAGATGCACCATATTATTATTTCTGGTTTGACGGCAGTGAATCAACATCCGTTCAAAATCTTAATCCGGGAACTTATAATGTAACCGTTATTGATGCAAATGCTTGTAGTGCAACTAATAGTGTAGAAATTTTTGAAGCTGTTCCATTGTCAACTGTAATTTCGGCTACAGATGTTAAATGCTATGGAGCTTCTGACGGAACAATTGATTTAACTGTAATTGGCGGAGCATTACCATACACATTTTCGTGGACAGATGGTTATACTACAGAAGATATAACTGATGCTCATTTTGGAAATTATGTTGTAAATGTATCAGATGCAAATGGTTGTGCTGATAATAATAGCATCTTTATAAATCAACCTACTGATATTTCGATGACTTTTAATTTAACAAATGCTGCTTGTGGAGTGGCTGACGGAGCAATAGATTTAACAATTTCCGGTGGAGTTTCTCCATATTTATTTAATTGGTCGAATGGTGCTACAACAGAAGACATAACATCGTTAGTCGCTAATTTTTATGTAATTACATTAACAGATGCAAATGATTGTATTAAACAAAATACTTTTAGTATTGAAAACCCTGGTGCTCCAACAATAGATAATATTGATATTACTTATGTTACATGCTATGGAGATAATGATGGTGCAATAGCCCTAACTGTTTTGGGTGGCACAACTCCATATACATATTTATGGGGCAACTCTGAAACTACATCAAGTATTTCAGGGTTAAATGGAGCAAATTATTCTGTTACAGTTACAGACGCATTAAGCTGTGTTGTAGTTAATCCTCAAATTAATGTATATGAGCCATCTGTTTTAGAAGTTGCTGATAGCATTACAAACATAAGTTGCTTTGGACTTACTGATGGTAAAATTGAATTAATGCCTTCGGGTGGTGCAGGAAGTTACAACTATACTTGGTCAAACTCGTCAACATCTGAAATAAATGATAATTTAAGTGTTGGGACATATAATTACACTGTTTCTGACCCAAACGGATGTTCATTTAGTAGCTCTGCTTCAATAACTGAGCCCTCAGATTTTACATACACACTAGAACCTTTTGCTACAAATTGTTT
>MENC01000225.1:0-3915 GCA_001768155.1 Bacteroidetes bacterium GWA2_30_7 | reverse complement strand
ATATATATAATATAACAATTACAGATGCTAATAATTGTAGTGTTAGTGCGGCAGCATCTGTTTCAGAACCAACCGAATTAAATTTATCTGCTTCAATTGTTAATGTCGATTGTAATGGAAACAATACAGGAGCAATTGATTTAACAGTCAGTGGCGGAATTTCTGCGTATTCATACAACTGGAGCAATAGTTCAACTTCACAAGATTTGAATAATATTAATGCAGGAACATATAACTTAACACTTACAGATGCAAACCTATGTACTAAAGTTGCATCATATGCAGTTAGTCAGCCAAATCCACTTACAGCAACCGCAGTTGTTTCAAATATTTCTTGTAATGGAGCAAATGATGGCAGTTTTGATGTTACGATTTTTGGAGGAACGACTCCATATTCAGTTTTATGGTCGAATGGAAGCTCAACAGTTGATATTTATAACTTAGCTTCAGGAAGTTATTCAGGCACAGTTACCGATGCAAATGGATGTACTTTCACAGGTGGCAATACGATTTACGAACCCTCTGTTTTAGTTTTAAGTCCGACTGCTGAAAATAACAATTGTTATGGGGATATTGATGGAACTGCTTATGCAAATCCATCAGGTGGAACTGCTCCATATTCTTACGTTTGGTCGGTTGCAGGAAATAGTAATTCAGTTATAAATCTAGTAGCCGGTGAATATTTTGTAACGGTAACAGATTCAAATGGATGTACTCAAAATAGTTCTGTAAATATTTCAACTCCAGATTCTATAGCAATTTCTTATGCTGTAACTAATGCAGCAACAACTGTAAGCACTGACGGAGCAATTAATTTAACTGTTTCGGGAGGTACTGTTTCGTCAGATTATTCTTATAACTGGAGTAATTCTGCTAGTTCTCAAGATATATCAGGCTTAACTTATGGATATTACGATGTTTCTATTATGGACGACAATGGTTGTTATGCTTACGAAAGTATTTATGTTGATTTTATTGATGCAATAAATTCAATAAACCAAACATCTAATATTTTCAATGTTTACCCAAATCCATCAAATGGAAAATTTATAATTCAGAATGGCGAAAGTGCTGAAATAAAAATTTATAACTCTATTGGAGAAGTAGTATTTAAAGTTAATCAGAATGAAATTTCTACAGAAATTGACTTTAGTAAAATGCCTTCAGGGATTTATATTGTAAATGCAAAGTTTGATAATGAAAAATCTTTTTCTAAGAGATTGATTATTAAATAATATTTTAATTAAAATGCTTTCAAGAAACCGCAGAAATGCGGTTTTTTTGTTGTATTATCCAAAGCTTTCAGTATGACATTTAGAGCTTTTGTGCAATAAACTTCATTCCTTTATTTTACCTCGAAAATGCAGTTTCAAAAGGTGTGCGATTAATTATAGAGCGTCCTAATGTAATTTCGTCGGTATATTCTATCTCATCACCAAATGAGATTCCTCTAGCCAAAATTGAAAAATTAAGATTGTATTTATTAAGTTTTTTGAATAAATAATAATTAGTTGTATCGCCTTCCATTGTTGGGCTTAATGCAAAAATAATTTCATTAACACTTCCTGATATTACTTTTTTCTCTATTGTTTCAATAAATAAATCGTTTGGACCAACTCCATCCATTGGCGAAATTAAACCGCCCAAAACATGATAAATCCCTTTAAATTGGCGAGTATTTTCAATAGCAATTACATCTTTAATACTCTCAACAATACAAACTACAGATTTGTCGCGTGATGGATTTGCACAAACATGGCAAAAATCATTATCGGTAATATTATGACAAGATTTACAATATTTTATCTCATTTGAAAGTCGTATAACAGCATTGCCTAAAGCCGAAATTTCATTCTGTGGTTGTTTAATTAAATGAAGAATTAATCTTGTAGCGGTTTTTCGACCTATTCCGGGTAACTTCGATAATTCATTTACGGCATTATCTAAAATTAATGATGTGTTACAATTTTCGTCCATTAATTTAATTTTTACAAAAATAATAATTTGAAACTTATATGCTTTATAAATTTATGAACATCATTTTATTAATTAATAAATTAAAATGCTTTCGATTCATTATTATATAATTATATACTTGCAAATAAATTTAGGATTTAGGAATTTAGAATTTTGAGATTTATAAACTATGTGAAGTACTATGTAACTATGTGTCTATGTGGTAAAAGGAATTTAGAATTTACTGAGTCAGAAACAATTTAACCATATAACAATCCACCAATGTAACTTTTTTAATATGAGTCCATTATTAGTTTTTAGCGTAATTACGGTTTATTTCGGTATTTTGATTTTAATATCATATATTACTTCAAAAAATGCTGATACAACTACTTTTTTTACTGGAAATAAACAAAGTCCTTGGTATTTAGTTGCATTTGGAATGATTGGAGCTTCTTTAAGTGGAGTAACATTTATTTCTGTTCCGGGAGCTGTTGTAAACGAAGGAATGGCATATTTTCAAGTTGTATTGGGTTATGTGTTGGGATATTTAGTTATTGCAAAAGTCTTAATGCCAATTTATTACAAACTAAATTTAATCTCTATTTACGAATATCTTAATTCCCGATTTGGAATTGTAAGTTACAAAACCGGAGCATCATTTTTTATCTTATCACGTACTTTAGGTTCATCGTTACGATTATTTCTGGCAACAATTGTTTTACAACTATTTTTATTCGAAGACTTAGGATTTCCTTATTGGTTAACTGCCGTTGCAACTATTTTACTTATATGGGTTTACACATTTAAAGGCGGAATAAAAACAATAGTTTATACCGATACATTTCAGACGTTTTTTCTTATTTCGGCAGTTGTAATATGCACTATAATTATTGCTCAAAGTTTGGATGTTTCATTTTTTGGGCTTATCAGAAAAGTAAACGAGGCAAATAATGGAAGTTTTAGTTTTGGAAAAATCTTTTTCATGGACGATTACAAATCAACGCTTTACTTCCCGAAACAATTTTTTGGAGGTATGTTTATTGCAATCGCAATGACTGGTCTTGACCAAGATTTAATGCAAAAAAATCTTACTTGTAAAAACATCAAAGAAGCTCAACGAAATATGTATTCTTTTACTGCCATAATGGTAGTAGTTACTTTTTTATTTCTTCTACTTGGAGGTGCACTTTATGTTTATGCACAATCAAAAAATATTGCACTACCTATGGGTGTTGATGGTAAAATTATAACCGACAAAGTTTTTCCAACGTTAGCTTTTAGTGAATTTGGAACAATTGCAGGAATATTCTTTTTATTAGGAATAATTGCATCATCTTATGCAAGTGCTGATAGTGCTTTAGCAGCATTAAGTACAGGCTTTTGTATAGATTTTTTAAATTTTAATAATAAGAAAGAGCAAGTAAGAAAAAAACTAAAAAACTTTGTACACATCGGCTTTTCAGCTTTATTTTTAATTATTATTCTTATTGTTAATGAAGTACAAACTGCAAGTTTAATTAGTACAATACTAAAAGTTGCATCTTATACTTATGGTCCACTTTTAGGTTTGTTTGGTTTTGGAATAATTACAAAATATAAAGTTATAGATAAATATGTTCCGGTAATTGCTGTTATTTCCCCTATTCTATGCTATATTCTTAATATTTATTCTGTAGAATGGTTTAATGGTTACGAATTCGGCTTTGAGCTATTGATTGTTAATGGATTAATTACATTTTTAGGGCTTTATATTTTAGCTTTGGTAAATGGAAGGAAAAGGTTAGAAAAATTGATTTAGGAAACAATTTTATACTTTTCTGGTAAGCTTAATTTGCTTTCAGAAAAATAAACTCTGAATGAGTTAAACATGAATAACCTCCAATGTGGTGCATTGAGTCTGTCGAAATGAAATTGGTGGTTTAGTAATTAATATGCAACTTAACTACGAAGTAGTTG
>MENC01000224.1 GCA_001768155.1 Bacteroidetes bacterium GWA2_30_7 | reverse complement strand
AAAATATAAAAAAAGTAACTACTCATGTTCTGGCTGAGATGAAGTTAAGAGGTGAAAAAATCTCTATGTTAACTGCTTACGATTTTTCAATGGCACGAATTATTGATAGTACAGGTATTGATGTAATTTTGGTTGGCGATTCCGCCTCTAATGTAATGGCAGGTCATGAAACTACTCTCCCAATTACACTTAATGAAATGATTTATCATGCTGCATCTGTTGTTAGAGGTGCAAAACGAGCATTGATTGTTGTTGACTTACCGTTTGGAACTTATCAGGGAAATTCAAAAGAAGCATTAAGTTCGGCTATACGGATAATGAAAGAAACTGGTGCAGCAGCAGTAAAAATGGAAGGTGGAAGCGAAATAAAAGAGTCTGTAATAAGAATTTTATCGGCAGGTATTCCTGTTATGGGACATTTAGGATTAACACCTCAGTCGATACATAAATTTGGAACTTATGTAGTTAGAGCTAAAGACGATAGTGAAGCAGAAAAACTAATTGAAGATGCTAAACTTTTAGAAGAATCGGGATGCTTCGCTATTGTTCTGGAAAAAATTCCAGCAAATTTAGCAGGAAAAGTTGCTAAGGCTGTTAAAATCCCAGTAATTGGAATTGGTGCTGGAAATCAGGTCGATGGACAAGTTTTAGTTTTACACGATATGCTTGGAATTACTCAGGAATTTTCGCCACGATTTTTAAGACGATATCATAATTTGCATTTAGAAATTTTTAGTGCAGTTAAACATTATATCGAAGATGTTAAAAATTTAGAATTTCCGAGTGATAAAGAGCAGTATTAAGAACCAAGTCCCAAGTTTCAAATTCCAAGTCCCATGTTCTAGGTTAAAAGGGATAAAACAAAAAAACATAAAATATTAAATGCCTAATAAACAACAAACTTTAGATATTTTATTCGAAGATAATCATTTAATAATTATTAATAAAAAGCCTTCCGATATTGTACAAGGAGATAAAACTGGAGATACTCCTCTCAGCGAAAAAATTAAAGTATATTTAAAAGATAAATATAATAAACCAGGTGAAGTTTTCCTTGGTGTAACTCATCGAATTGACCGTCCTACCAGTGGAATTGTAATGTTTGCTAAAACAAGCAAATCGCTAACTCGTATTAATCAAATGTTTAAGGATAAGGAAATTAAAAAAACTTACCTAGCAATTACAAATAATAAACCTTCTGAAAATTCCGGCACATTAACTAACTATCTGTTAAAGAACGAAAAACAAAATAAATCTTTTGTTTATAAAGATGAAAAAAATGGTGCAAAAAAAGCAATTTTACATTATAAAGTTATTAATAAATCAGATAATTATTTTTTACTGGAAGTTGAAATTGAAACTGGTCGTCATCACCAGATAAGATGTCAGTTTGCAAACATTGGTTGCCATATTAAAGGCGATTTAAAATATGGTGCAAAACGCTCAAATCCAGATGGTAGTATTAGCTTACATGCTTGGAAAATGCAATTTATTCATCCTGTTAAAAAAGAAATGATTGAGATAATTGCTCCAACTCCTAACGATAAGCTTTGGAAAAGTTTCTGAAACGAAATTATTCAGTTGAATCAACTGTACTTTTCACTAATCCATCGTAAAGCAAAGTTTCTAATTCATCACCAGTTTGAAGTTGCTTGGCACTTTTAATTGCTTTTCCTTTAATTCTTGTTACTGAAAACCCTCTTTTCAGTACATTCTGTGGGCTTAAATTATTCAAATTATTTTCAATATTGACTAATTCATTTTTTGCTAATGAAACATTATGTTTAGCCGATAATTTAATTTTTCGGATTTGCTGTGAAATTTCAATATTTTTAAGCTTAAAAATAAATTTAATTTTCGAATCAAATATTTCGCTTAAAATGCTCAATTCATTATTTTTTGATTTTACTGAATTGCTTACTGTATTTGAAAAATCTTTATTCAAATTATTTAGTTTAAATGCACTCTTTTCGATATAATTTTCAACAAATATTTTAAAATGCTCTATTGAACTATGCAATTCTTGTTTATTATTTGCAATTAAATCGTTTGAATAATCATAAATATAATTTTCGTAATTTAAGACCTGTGTTTTAAAATCTAAACATTTTTCGATTATGAAATCGGCAACTGCTGTTGGGGTTTTCAGTCGCATAAATGCAACCATATCGGCTATTGTATCATCTTGCTCGTGCCCTATTCCGGTAATTACCGGTATTGGAAATTGCGAAATATTATATGCTATCCAGTAATTATCGAACCAGCTTAAATCCGATTTTGAACCTCCTCCCCTGATAATTACAACTAAATCGAATATATGTTCGTAAGCAAAAATTTTATCTAATGCATTAACCACCGACGACTCGGTGCTTTCGCCTTGCATTGAGGCATTAAATAATTTAGTGTGAAATTTAAAATTATAAGCATTGTTTTGCAGATGCTCCATAAAATCTAAATATCCGGCGGCATTTTCTGACGAAATAATTGCAATATTTTTGGTAACGATTGGAAGATAAGTTTGCTTATTCATTTCAAAAACGCCTTCATCTTTCAGCCTTTTGATTATATCCTGACGTTTTTTTTCGTTTTCGCCAATTGTATAAACTGGGTCGATGTCTTTAATTACCAAACTTAGTCCGTAAAGCTCATGAAATTCGACAATTACACTTACTAAAACTTTAATACCGACTGTTAATTTATTTCCTGTTTCTGACTCAAAATATGCACTCAACATACGGTAAGTGGTTGCCCATATCATTGCTCTTGCTTTGGCAACTATGCTTGTTTCGGTTTCGTTTTTCTGGATTAATTCAAGGTAGCAATGTCCGCTGTAATTAACCTTAAAATCGGAAATTTCGGCAACAACCCAATAATTTGAATCAAAATTTAACTTAATCGAATTTTTTATTAAGTTGTTAAGTTGAAGTAGGGATATTTGATTTGCCATTTTATAGAACGCAGATAACGCTGATTTTTATGATTGAATTTGATTACTCATTGGTTGATTTACTGTGTGCTAAAACAATCGAACAATTTAACCTTTTTACCACATAGGCACATAGACACATAGAAGGAATCACATAGAAAAAAAACAATTTATCAATATAACAATTTAACATTAATCTTTAACAATTAATCTTTCGTAAGTTTTTGTATCAGATATTATACGTAAAACATAAATACCACTTGCAATATTTTGAGCGGGATTTAATTTTATTTTATTATATGAATAAATATTTAATTTATAATTGGCGAATAAGATTTTATTTCCTAATAAATTATATAATTCGAATTTCACATTTTGGCTGTCAACACTATAAAATTCAACTGTTAAATCTCTAAAAAACGGATTTGGGAATAATTTTACTAAGTTTTCGGTTTCGACCTGATTATACGAAACATTATTTAATAATAAATTGGCTACTGCAAAATCGGGTATTCCATAACCTAGTAATGAATCGGGATTTGAAAATTGACTTGCACTTTTTTCAATTGCTTCAAGTATTTGCATATTGGTTAAATCGGGATGTGCCTGCCATAAACAAGCTGCTAAACCGGTAATTATAGGTGCGGCAAATGAAGTTCCGCTGCCATTTATTAAATTTCCATTTTGATTGTAAACTGTTGTACCGGAGCCTTGAGCCACAATGTTTGGTTTTATGCGTCCGTCTGGTGTGGGTCCTGTAGAACTTATTGATGCGTAATCTCCAATGGCATCAACTGCACCAACTGTTAAAACGCTGTCGGCATCGGCAGGAGTTGTTATGTAATGCCACGATGTTGCACCGGCATTTCCGGCAGAAACTACTACTAAAATTCCTTTGCTTGAAGCTAAATCTGCTGCTCGTGCAATTGTTGTTGTATTTCCGTCTAAATCGTTATAAGTGTAATCTTGCGAAGGGTCGGTAAATGTATTATATCCTAAAGAAGTATTAATTACATCAACACCCAAGCTATCGGCATATTCGGCAGCCGAAGCCCAGTTAAATTCTTCAAGAATATATTCGGAGTTTGTATCTTCTGACCTTAATAATATAAAATTGGCTTTTGGGCAAGTTCCAATAAATTGCCCTGAAACATTTGAGCCAATTATCGAAAAAACCATTGTGCCATGGTCGTGATGTGCATAAATATTGTTGTCGCCATCGACAAAATCTTTTGTTGCAATTATCTGCTCATTTGTTCTGAGGCTGTCAAATGCTAATAAAGTATCTGAGTTAATATATCCTGCATCAATAATTGCAATTGTCATTCCTTGTCCCTGAAAACCCAAATTATGCAAAATATGACCGTTAAGCATTTGTATTTGATTTGCTCCACTCCCATAGTCCATCAGTGTGTTTTTCAGAATCGGATTATTGGTTAAGGTAAAATCGAATTTATTATCAACTGTGTTGTTATTAATTTCAGATTGTTTTTTACTGTATGACTTTACAAATGAAACACTGTTTAACGAATTAAGAAGCCCCATATCGGTTGTTTGAACTGTTATACAATTAAACCATTTTGATTTATTAAGCACAACTAATCCCATGTTTTTCAGGCTATCAATATAATACTGGCTTACCGGCAAATCGAGTTCATCAATTGCAATGTTTTGTTTTGTTCGTCTGTCGAGAGCTTTTTGTGAGAGAAACTCCGATGGATTTGATAATGTGTATTGATTGAAATTTTTATCGGTAAAAAATATTTGATATTTATTTGGTGCTACTTGTGCATCGAGGTTTTTGAACAATAATAATAAAATTAGTGTATTTGTGTAATTTAAAAAAAAATTGCCACTAATTGCACTAATTAACTCTAAAACAGAACTCTTTATTCGTGTAATTCGTGGCAATATAAAATTCTGTGTAGTTTTAATTCGAGCCATAAGCGATAATAGTCATTTTGTAAATTGTAGCTGTTTTTGCTCTTTGTTCAATAGGTTCTTCTGTAATATTATCAGAATAAATATCTGTTAGTTCTTTATAAACTAAACCAATTTTTTTGGCATATTTTTCAACTTCAATTTTTTTCTCAATCAGATTGCTGATATTTAATTGTGTAACTTGTAAAACCGAATCGAATGGCATATTATTTATTGTTTCGGAAAGGTCTAACGATGTAATTTCGTATTGCTTTGGCTCATTTATATTATAAGCATTTCCATTCCATGTTGAATTTATTGTTACAGGAAAAACTATTTTCACAAGCCTTATATTTTCTTCAACTTTTTGAATTGAATTTTGGGTATAATTTGCAAACCAAACATCTTTAATCGTCCAGCTTGCCGAATCGTTTAGTTTTATATAACGCTCTATGCGATAAACCTGCTGGTTGTTTTCGATAAACGTTGAATCAATAATTTCTTTAATTTCATAATTTAACGTATCATACACATCAGATGGCTCATCAATATTAATGTCAATTACAGCGTAAGTAATCCAATTGCCAACTACGAGCGGACAGTAGCTAAAATCTATAGTGCTTTTAACAGCCTCTTGTTTTTTACAAGCTGTAATTAGAATAATAAACAATAAAGCTGAATAAAATAAAATCTTCATATATAATAGTATGATTCAATACAAAATTAATCAAAATTGTTGAATTGTTAAATTGTTCTATGGTAAAACTATATTTTTTTTTCTTTACCACATAGAATCATAGTAACATAGGTTTCACATAGATTCTCTATGTGTTTTTTCTATGTTCCTATTGTGTCTATGTGGTTAAATTGTTAAATTGTTCATGTGATTCTTTTTATGTGAGCTATGTGTCTATGTGTTAAAAAAAATTTACATGCAACTTACCGTAGCAACATACATATAAAAATAAATTTACATACCACTTACCACAGTAATCTACATATAAAAATAAAAATACATATAACTTACTACAGTTAGCTATACCCAGATAGTGAAATATAAGGCAAATAACCATAGTAAGAAATATTAAAAAAATAATTTTGAAATTAAATTACAATAATTTAACTTTGACGTATAAACTTTTAAACAATAAAATTATGGAAGAGCCTATCGAAAAATCAAATGAAACAAAAAAGTAAAAGCATTTATAAAAAGGCTTATTAAAAATCACGATTCAATTCTTACATTTTTATATCATCCAAAAGTTCCTCCGCATAATAATTCATCAGAGAGTTCAATTCGAAATGCCAAAATTAAAATGAAGGTTTCAAATCAATTTAAATCTTTTGAAGGTG
>MENC01000223.1:8004-8875 GCA_001768155.1 Bacteroidetes bacterium GWA2_30_7 | reverse complement strand
TCAACTTCATCCACAAACAAACATCATCGTCATCTCTGAAAAAGATATCGATCCTCTCCTCTTTGCTCCATACTCTGCAGAAAAGTACAGTTTCTTTTTTGATGACCGCAAACTCCACCTGGGAAAAGATGACGGGCGCACCATTCTCGATAATCTTTCTGAAAAACATGTTCATGAATTCATCAAGAATCCAAAATCAAACTCCATCCTCACCGAAACATTGGATTTCGCTGAAGCGCCAAACCTCTACCATAATGAATCAAAGACCGCTGTCATAATTTCATATCCAATAGACAAATCAAATCCCCAAACCACGGTTCGTTACAACTCTAAACAAAAACCACAAGGCACTCTTGGTGTTGCTCTTCTCGGTATTGGTAACATGGCTCGTGCCGTTCATCTTCCCATCCTGCTCGAACGCAGCGACATTTTCATCAAGTACGTCTTTAGTAAATCAGGAAGATCCGCAGCCAGTATGGCGGTTCACTATGGTATTCCCTATGCAACGTCCGACTACGACCAAATTGTAAACGACCATGAAATCGATGCTGTTATCGTGTTAACCCATCACAGTACGCATGCGTCGTATGCAATTCAGGCAATCAAGAAAAACAAACATGTCTTTATCGAAAAACCGCTTTGTTTAACAGAAGAAGAAGGGGAAGAAATCCTCAAAGTCGCAAACAAGTCGTCCTCCAAAGTTACAGTCGGTTTCAATAAAACATTTTCCCCACTCGCAAAGCAACTTAAAGCCCAAATCCAAAACCATATACATCCACTTCTCATCACGCACCGCCTCCAAGCTCCGATTAATCTAGGAAAACCATGGTACTATGCTGAAGAAACCGGTGGCGGACGTTTAGTGGGTGAA
>MENC01000223.1:7775-7917 GCA_001768155.1 Bacteroidetes bacterium GWA2_30_7 | reverse complement strand
TATCTATTAAAAGAACATCGTAATCGCTGGTATGTAGTTGGTTGGTCAGAATTACATCAGGCTGTTCGTATATTTGGTCTTGATAGAATTGCCGAAATAAAAACTATTGACCTGAACTACAAAAAAACAAGTAATTTTAATG
>MENC01000223.1:7484-7681 GCA_001768155.1 Bacteroidetes bacterium GWA2_30_7 | reverse complement strand
ATATATACAGTCTCAACCAATTCATAAAACACAAATTAATTATCCAATAGAATCAGACGGAAGCCTAAAAATAGAAATTATTGTGTTTCCAACTAAAGAACTAAATCAGTTAATTATGTCTTATGGTGCAGATGTTCAGATATTATCGCCAGAATGGTTACAAAATGAAATTGTTAATGAATATAAAAATGCAATAA
>MENC01000223.1:0-7390 GCA_001768155.1 Bacteroidetes bacterium GWA2_30_7 | reverse complement strand
AATCAGTGGCATTTTTTCTATATAAACAGAATATAAAAAGTAAAACGCAGATAGGTTGCGTTCTGATAGTATTTCTTTGAACTTATTATCAAAAATTTATTTTGTTATGGAACTAAAAAAATTAAAACAAATTGAAACATTAACAGGTAAAATTATTTATCATCCAGCAGTTAACAAAAAGCCCGACAGCTTTATAGATATTGTTAGAATAGAGCTTAGTGATGAATTGACACGTATTGATTTTGGAGTTTTTCCCGATACAAAAAAATACTGTTCAGATTGGTGGGTTCATATACACAAAGAATCATTTATCCGTCCATTTGGAACTACCGATAAACTTCAATTAATTCATGCAGTTAATATACCTTATGCACCATCAAAGTATTTCTTTAGGTCAAAAACAGAATGTTTGCCATATACACTTTATTTTCCTGCTTTACCTAAAAGTATAGAAATGATAGATATTATAGAAAAAGAAGGAGAACCAAATTGTTTTAACTTTTATAATATTAAATTGGAAACAATTAAGCGAAAAGTTATATTCGTAAACAACTAAAATATAATGAAATACAAACTTGTATTAATTTTAAGTTTACTAATTCTTTTTGGATGCACTCATAAAGAACAAGTTGCACCTGACAATTCCATTATAGATATTGAAAATATTTATAAAAATGAAGTCATAAAAAAATCAAAATATTATCCTTTATCACTCAATGTTTTCGATAATATTGATGATGAGTTAAAATATATAGAATTAAGGTTTAACTACTATTTAAATAAGTCAACTTATTATGATTATGGAACAGAATATTTCTCAATGGCTTGTTCTTTAATTGATAAAATAGACAGTTTAAACTTGCATACCCTAAAAGCTGATAGTCTTAACGATTACAATAAAATAAAGCAAAAATGGGAAACTGAACAAAAGATTGAATTTAGAAAAATAGACAGTTCAAATAATATATTTCCTTTGAATAAACATTCTTTTACAGGCTTTATTGATTTAAATACAGCTTATGTGGAAAAAGCCAGATATGTTATTAAAAGAATTGAAGAATTAAAAAAAATGAAGTTAGCAAACATCAAGTAATTATTATAAAGCTAATTACGGCTATAAGTAGTGGTAAATTAATTATTAAGAAATTTATAAATATGAAATCAGACCAAATATTAAAACTTATAGAAGAAAAGAATTTTATAGCATTTGAACAAGATTGGAGTATTATAAAAGAGAACTACTCTGAAAATAACACTCAAATATTACTGAAAGAGATTATTGACAGGTATTATGACGAAAATGATTTCATCTTTTTTTCAAAAGTGTTTGATATTATTATTGAAAAATCTATTTCACTCGATTATTCAATTGAGCATAATGCACCTTCACTATTATCATTGGCAGTACATTTTTCATCTCAAAAATTGTTTGACTATTTATTACTAAAAGGAGCAAATATTAATTTTATAGCAGATAGTTGTGCTTTTGAGCCAGATAAAATTGCTGAACCAAAAGTTACAAATAACTTATTTGCAAGATGGGATATTAAAAAAAGAGATGAATATAATATCGAACGTTATTCAACATGTTTAGATTATGCTGAACTTAACTATGATGATATGTTAAGTGTTGATTATACTTTTACTGTTTCTGTATTAAATGAAGATATTTCAGATTGGAAATCAAATAACGAAAGTTTTCAAATAACAAAGTCTGAATACTATAAATTAATACAACAGGTTAAATATTTAGAAGACATTATTAAAACCAGCAACTTTATTGACTATATAAAATCTTTAGGCGGTAAAACATACGAAAAATTAATTAAAAATTAACAAACTATGATAGCAATTGAATCAAAAAACAAAAAACAAAACTTCGTTTGTGGATTATACGAAACGAAAAAGAAAGCCGAAAATGCTTTTCAGAAAATTATTAAAAAAGAAGATTTCCAGATTACTGAACACAATAATATTCAATTTCCATTCTTTTTAATCGAAAAGAAAAATAAGTTCGAGTATTATCAGAAAAAAGAAGAAATCCAGAGCTATTTAGAGAAAATTAAAGTAAAGAAAAATGTAAATGAAGATTATACATATTGCACATTATATATTATCGAAAAAGAATTTGGAACAAAGAATCCAGAAAATGATTCGATGGGAAGCATTGACCATGTTCATATTGATAATGAGTTGTTAAAAAATATTGAGGGTTTAGTTTTAGATATTTAGGTATAATTTTAAAGTTCATAATATGAATTATATTTTATAGATTTGATTTCAGTTAAATTATTAAATATTACAAAAAATGCTTGAATATTTTTATACTAAATATGGCGATGTATATGCCGGATACGAAGTTCAGGAAGCGAATTATCCCGATTATACTGTTGTAATTCAGGGAACTAAAATAGAAGAATATAAAAAGTTAAAACCCGAAGAAAAAACTCTCGAAAAAATTAGTGAATACGGTTGGGTATTAGGAAATAATGTAATTTATGGAACTGTTAATTCTGCTGATTTTAAACCAGAAATTAATCATATAAATTTCGACTATTTTGATAGTGCTTTTGAACGAAAATATATGTTCATTTTCGGTGCAGGTGCATCAGCAAATTGTGTATTTGGTAATGAAAAGAGTGCATTTGAAAAAGATAATTTGCGACCGCCAATTGGAACTGAACTATTTGAAAAACGATTTAAAGATTATTATTCAAAGTATAAAGGTGTAAAACAATCACTTTATTTTTTACAAAACGAAAAGGAACAAAACATAGAAGAATTATTTGAAAATGAATGGAAAAACATTCAAAAAGATAATAATCAAGAGGTATTAAGCCGTCATATAAATATTCAATATTACCTTCAAGAATTGCTTATGAATGTGAGTGAAAGAGTAATAAATGAATATGAATCTAAAAATCTATATGCGGTTTTAGCCGATAAACTTCAAAAAAAATATGCTTCAAGTTTTAAATCAATTGATGGTTCTACTACTTCAAAAAAATTTGCTTTTGTATCGTTTAATCAAGATACAATTTTAGAGTATTTTGTTAGCGAATATTTTAAAAAGCCGTTGCAGAAGATTGAAGATTATGTTCAAGTTAATGATTCTCCATTTTGCATTTTCAAACCTCATGGTTCGTGGAATTGGGGTTGGAAGTTTCCTGACATTTCAAGATTTGAAGGAAATACATCAAGTTGGTTATATGAAAATAATATTAATTTTTGTAGAATTTTCTTTGAGCTACTCGGCGATTATAAAAATATGACCGATTGGAATAGTTGGGGAATAGAAGCACGAATAAGCAAACATGGCTTAGGTAAACACACAATTGATAAATCAAAACTTGAACTTATTAAAGATAATAAATGCAGTGAATTTTATCCTGCATTGCTTTTGCCACATCGTGATAAAGATGAATTTTCAATGCCAATAAAACATTTACTCAATTTAACTTCATATTTACATAATATCGAAACGGTTATAATTATTGGTTGGAAAGGAAATGAAGAGGCTTTTAACAGGTTATTGTTCAAAGAAGGAAGAAAAATAAATAAAGTAATTATAGTTGACCCAAATCCTGAAATAGTTAAAGAAAATTTAAAACCATTATTGGCGAGGCTAAATAAAAATAACATAAAGCATTATGCTGATTTTGAGAACTTTGTGTTAAATGGATTGGATATTGAGATAGAATAATGAAGTGCTCACAATCATTACCAAAGCCCATAAATAATGGTTAAATTTTCAATTATTCACCTATTGATAATAACATAGCTTGTAAATTAGAAATATAACTTAGTAACTAAATGAAAATCCAGTATTGTTCCGATTTACATCTCGAATTTCCTGATAATAAGGAATATTTAAAAAACAATCCAATTAATCCAATTGGAGATATTTTGATTTTGGCAGGAGATATAATTCCCATGCTTTTGATTGAAGAACATTCATGCTTTATAGATGAACTAGCAGCAAAGTTTGATACGGTTTACTGGCTTCTTGGCAACCATGAATATTATTACTATAATATGCTTCAATTACCCAGTCCTGTTCATAAATCCATTCGACCTAATGTGTTTTTGGTGAATAATGTTTCAGTAGTTAAACAACATGTGAAATTTGTATTTACTACGCTGTGGTCGCATATACGACCGCAAAATCAATTTTATGTGCAACAGAGGCTCAGCGATTTTCAAGTTATTGGCAATGGGCGTGATGTGCTTCAACCCGAAGATTATAAACAGCTTCATAAGGACTCGCTCTCATTTCTAAAAAAAGAAATGAAACAATCCGATTCAAAAAAGCATGTAGTTGTTACACACCATGTTCCTACTTATGAGCATTATCCTGCCAGATACAAAGGCGGTATTCTCAACGAAGCTTTTGCAACTGAACTTGGCAATTATATTTCAAAATCAAAAGCCGATTACTGGATTTACGGACACCATCACCACAATCCAGAAGATTTTATGATTGGAAAAACGACTTTGGTTACAAATCAATTAGGATATGTTAAATCTAATGAACACTTATTGTTTGATAGCAATAAAATCATTCAAATTAACTGATTATCTGGCTTATTAACAATAGTTTAAATTGTAATAACAATTGAAAAATAACCTTTTTAAGACCTTAAAATTATTACTACATTTTTTCAATGAACTGCGAAGCATGAAGCCTATTCCTTATTGACTGTGAGCTGTTTGAGCGAAGTCGCAGACGGAGTGAGTTCTCACAGTCAAAGAGTTTTTGTTACTTTTTTCGATAAAAAAGTAAAAGAAAAAAACCAAAGTTTCATTTCTGTTTGCGTTTCATTTCTTGAAAAAAAAACCTTTTTAGTGAGGTCTGATATTTTATCCCTTAATCACAGCCAAAGGCGACAATTCAAATTTTATTTTCACCAAATCTTTCTGAAAATCCATTACTTCTGAAATATTTTTATAAGCTGAAGTTGCTTCATCTAAATCACTTTTTTTTCTTATTGCATGAATAATTCCTTGTTCGTCTAATTTTCGGGTTTCATCTTCTAAGTTAAGCGTTTTAATTGCTTGGCTTCGGCTCATTACTCGTCCTGCACCGTGTGAGCAACTCATAAAACTTTCAGGATTTCCAAGTCCTTCAACAATATACGATTTCGTTCCCTGACTTCCGGGAATAATCCCAATTTCGCCTAATTTTGCCGAAGTAGCACCTTTTCTGTGTACAAGTACTTTTTCTTCAAAATGTTTTTCCCAAGAAGCGTAATTATGTGCAATATTTATAATTGGTTCAAACTCAATTGCTGAAAAACTATTTCTGAAAATATCCAAAATTCGATTCATCATAAGAGTTCTGTTGGAGTATGCAAACTCAACACAGTATTTCATTTCGTTATAATATTGTCGGGCTTCCTCTGTTTCAAAAGGTAAAAATGCAAGGTCGGCTTTTGGGTTAACTGTTGAACACCATAAGGAATTTAATTTTTTGGCTTTATTATCATAATACTCAGCGACTTTTAAACCAATATTTCTACTTCCCGAATGGAGCATAATCCAAATAAAACCGTTTTGGTCTTTTTGAATTTCAATAAAGTGATTACCACCGCCCAGTGTTCCAATTTGCTTTAATGCAGAAAGATATTGATTCTTAACAATTTTGAGTTCATCAATGTTATGTCCTTGTGGCATTAAGCTTTCATCTTGCCTTTCTATTTGATGTTCAAATCCAAGTGGAACAACTTCACGTATTTTTGATAATATTGATTTTATTTTTTCTATTGGCAATTCTTCATTATGTAAATTTGATTTAACGGCACACATTCCGCAACCAATATCAACACCCACAGCATTTGGAATAATTACAGATTTTGTAGCAAGAACGCCACCAATAGGCATTCCATAACCCGAATGTGCATCAGGCATCAAACATAAGTGTTTAAATGCAAATGGTAAATTAGCAAGATTTCGGGCTTGATTCATTGCACCTTCTTCAATCTGCTCCAGCCACATTTTAATAGGAATCTTCTCTGTTGAAATTGCTTTTTCCATAACTTTATATTTTTAGACGATACAAAATAAAATCATATCTACGCAATCATTTTGCGTAGTTGTATTTTTTTATCATCTTTGTAAATAAAAATAAAACATGAACTCTATTATTTTTAAAAGTGAGTTGGCTTGATTAAAGTTTAATTGATTGTAAATGAGTTATTAACAAAAATGTAAAGACATAAAAAAATTGAAGCTAAAAATGGTCGTAAGGGATAAACCTTCCAATCGTTCCATAATTAGCTTCAATTCAGATTACAAATATAGACATAAAAATCGTATTTAATACATATTAATAAAAAAAAATTATGCCGATAAATCGTTTAGCACTTATTCGATATAAAACTATTGATAATTGCCTCCGCAATAAATACCGAAAATGGACAATAGAAAATCTTGTTGATGCTTGCTCCGATGCGTTATACGAATTTGAAGGAAAATTGCAAGGTGTAAGCCTTCGTACAATTCAGCTTGATATTCAAAATATGCGTAGCGAAAAACTTGGTTATAATGCTCCAATTGTGGTTGTTGAAAAAAAATACTATACTTATAGTGATGCTGATTTTAGTATTACAAATATGCCACTTACTTCGGCTGATGTAAACACTCTATCGCAAATTACACATACATTAAAGCAATTTGAAGGTTTTTCTCAATTTTCAGATATGGAAGAAGTCTTAAAGAAAATTGAAAACAAAGTATTTGCAATAAATAATCAGGCAAGAACCATTATTGATTTTGAAAAAAACAACAATTTAAAAGGAATCAAATTTTTAAACGAAATTTATGATGCAATAAAAAATAAAACATGTTTAAAGATTGTATATCAATCATTCAATACAACTAAACCAACTGTAATTTATCTTAGTCCATATCTATTGAAAGAATACCGTAACAGATGGTTTGTCTTTGGTAAAAGAAAACATAGTAATAAAATTTCTCCATTGGCACTTGACCGTATCCTTCGGCTACCTGACCCAAAAGGGGAGTTGTTTGTAGAAAATACAATTTTCGATTCAGAAAATTATTTTAACGATATAATTGGAGTAACAAGATATGAGAAAATGGAAGTAGCGAAAATTGTATTTTGGGTTGAAAAATCAAATGCTCCTTATGTTATTACTAAGCCGTTTCATTCCTCACAACAAATAATAGAAACAAAAGAAGACGGAACAATATTTTCAATAAATGTGATTCCAAATTTTGAAATGGAACGAGAACTAATTGGTTTTGGAGAATTTCTAAAAGTCATAGAACCAATTGATTTAATGGAACGTTTCAAGTTAAGAGTAAATAAAATGAAAGATTTATATAAATAAAATTCATCTACGCAAGAAGGTTGCGTAATTATGTTTTT
>MENC01000222.1:3758-21471 GCA_001768155.1 Bacteroidetes bacterium GWA2_30_7 | reverse complement strand
AATGCCGCTTTCACTTAGTTTCAATCCCCAATTGAATTTTCCGGTATTATAATCGAACGAATATAGATCGGGTGAATAATAGCCACCGCCAATTACCATACTATTATTGAAAATTGCAGGAGTCGAAGTCGGCGATTCTGATTCAAAATTTATATTATATCCATCTTTTGTTTGTTCCAGATAATCTGATTTTATTTGACAAGGTTCTGCTCCAACATACATAAATTCTGTCATAAATCCATTCATATCTCGTTTAGCTTCTTTATAAAAAGTTTCGATTTCTTTTGAGCCTCTATATGAGTATGTTCCAGTTTCCCGAATCATGCCATATTTTGTTGTAATGTCAATTAGTTTTGCTCCACGTTCGTATTTAAAATTAACTACATAGCTTTTCCCTTTTGGAAGTAAAAAGTCAATTTTCCCGTTTTTATTTGTAAATCCTGCATAAATATTTTTACTTCCTTGCTCATCAAGTGTAACTATTTCTCCCGAAAGCATTTCGCGGTCGTAGTTTCGAAGATTTACTGAAATCAATGCCCTCGACGAAGTTGGTGTTTGAAATTGTTCAAGTGTTTGCCAGATTGTATCGTTCTTTACAACTTCCTTAATTTCTGTAGGTTTGTAAGTAATAGATGGACGCATGAAAACGCCCTGTCCTTGTGGCATTTTGAAAATATCGTAGCCTTCTATTCCGTCAACATCAAGTTCATATTCTTTGCCATTTTCGAGAAAAAAACGAGCTTCTCCTGAGTTATCAGTTTTGGTAATATATTTTTTTAATTCTTGTATATCGACCATGCAAACTTCTATGTTTCTGACAGGACTATCGCTATTTGTTAAAACTTTTAAACGGATAATTGATTTTATTCCTTCAGGAAATTTCGATATTGAAATATTTTCATGAATTTCTTCAAATTTCAAATTTGTGCGGTTGGCAACTAGCTTTTCAATATTCTGGTTGTCTGGGATATAAATCAGAGTAGCACTTTGAGTTGAATTACCAGATGCCGGTACTTCAATAACGTCTGCATCTTTAACGCCTAAATAAAAAACTTCCCATCGTTGCCCGCTTTCTATCAGGAAATTAGCAACTCCCAAACCATCAGTTTTTTGAACTAGACTGTCTCCTGTACTTGTTTCAACTAATTTAATCTTTGTAAAAGACAAAGTTGACATTTTCATGTCTTTTAGCGTAAGTTTCAATTTCACAGTGCCTTGAGCAGATATATTTGAGATTGCAAATACAACCAAAACTATAAATATTAAATTTTTCATAAACGATAATTTGAAAGTTTGAAAGAAAATATTTTTATATAAAACTAAATAAATTTATAGAATATTGTACATTCTTAATAATATTAAAACGCACATTATTAATTTTTAAGCGATTAGAATCATCTTCATATAGTGTTAGTAAGAAAAAGCCAAAAAACATTTCGACCCAGCTCAATGACCACAAAAAACAAATGTCAAATAAATTACAATTTTCAAAACTCCAATTTTCAAAACCGTTTGAATATTAAGTAATTGCGGTGCATTGAGTTTGCCGAAATGTAATTTGAGATTTATTTGATTTTTGAAGATTGAAATTTGCGGTGCATTGAGCCCAATGTCATTAAGTTAAGTCTGAAAGACTTGAATTTGAATAACCTCCGATGCAATCGGAGGTGTAAATCAAAGCTAAAAATAACCCATAATGGGTTGAATATTATATTGAATCCCTTCAGGATTCAGAAATCTGTATGTTTAAACCCCGAATTTTATTCGGGGTTATTCAAATAAAATCCCTTCGGGATTCCTCAGAATTAGGTAATTAATACCTTAACTTAATGACATTGGCATTGAGCCTTGTCGAAATGTTATTTCTAAAAACACACCGTTTTCTTATTAACACTATGTAATTATAATATATATTTGCAATTATACACAAACTAAGATTCAATTTTTTGAAAATGAATACTGATTGGATGCTTGAATATAACCCTGTACTATTGGCTTTATTTGCAACTCTCTTTACTTGGGGAGTAACAGCATTAGGTGCAGCAATGGTGTTTTTCTTTAAAACCATAAACAAAAAAATTCTTAATTCAATGCTAGGTTTTGCTGCAGGCGTAATGATAGCTGCAAGTTTTTGGTCGCTTCTAAAACCAGCTATTGAAATGTCAGAAGCATCAGGTACAGCCGGTTGGATTCCTGCTGTAGTCGGATTTTTATCTGGTGGAGCATTTATATATATTATTGATAGAATTTTACCACACTTACATTTAGGACTCCCGATGAATAAAGCCGAAGGAATTAAAACATCGTGGCAAAGAAGTATTTTACTCGTACTTGCAATTACTTTGCATAATATTCCTGAAGGATTAGCTGTTGGAGTTGCTTTTGGAGCATTAGCACAAAACCCTGATGCTGGAGTGTTAACAAGTGCAATAGCACTTGCAATTGGAATTGGCTTACAAAATTTTCCCGAAGGTGCAGCTGTATCTATTCCATTAAGAAGGGAACGGTTTACAAGGTTTAAATCATTTTTTTATGGTCAATTATCTGGCATAGTTGAACCTATAGCAGGTGTAATTGGTGCATATTTAGTTATTAGTATTACTCCCCTTTTACCTTATGCACTTTCCTTTGCTGCCGGAGCAATGATTTTTGTTGTTGTTGAAGAATTAATTCCTGAATCTCAAATTGGGAATGAAACAGATTTATCTACAATTGGTGCAATGATTGGTTTTGCTACAATGATGATGCTTGATGTTGCTTTGGGTTAATTGTTTTCATATCTGAATCTTAGCTATTTCTATAAATTTCATTTTTATTATTGATTAGATTTTACGAAAAAAGTCACCTAAAAAGATTTATGACTTTAATTTCTGTTTGCAATTAATAATTAAATTTTTATCTTTAAAAAGTTAAACAAATAGGTTAAAATTATAAATTTAGAAACATAATGTTTTTAACCACAAACCACTCCTACATTGTTTTTGGATAACAAATATGAAGAAATAATTTATGCGAACTATATTTTTATATTTTCTAATAATGTTTTTTGTGAATACAGGTTTTTCACAAACCCCAAAAACTTTAGATAGTCTTTTTAGTGTTCTGAAAAATGCAAAAGAGGATACTGCAAAGGCTCAGTTATTGCTTAAAATTGGTAACCTTTTCGAAAAAAATTCATCAGATTCGGCTATTTATTTTTACCATCAATCAATTGATATTTCAAAAAAATTAAAATTAAATGAAGCAACAAAATTACTTTATGCAAACGCTTTAACTGCATTAAGTCTTGTATATGTTAATTACAAAAGACAATTTGACTCTTCATTTGTAAATGCAGAAAAAGCGATTACTATTTATAAAACCTTAATCAACTCAAATGACAAGCATGTAGTAATTGAATCAAAATTAGGGATTTCAAATTGCTATTATTCATTCGGACATATGTATGATCAACAGGGTATTTATGATTTAGCATTAACAAATTATAAGAAAACATTAAATCTGAATGAAGAGCTTGGTGAAAAGAAAAGTATGTTCACAATTTTTACAAAAATAGGTGTAGTGAATTGGTATCAGGGTAATTTTGAACAAGCAATTCAGAACTTATTAAAAGCCTTAAAAATTGCTGAAGAAAATTCTGATAAAAAAAGCATGGCTATATGTTATATTAATATTGGCAATGTTCATTATAACCAAAAAAGTTATGATTATGCTATTGAAAATTATTTAAAAGCATCGAAAATATTTGATGATATTAAAGATAAAAGAGGAATTTCAATTAGCTATAACAATATAGGAGCTATATATTCTGATCAAAAGGATTACGAAAAAGCGATTATTTATTTTCAAAAATCGCTAAAAATCAAAGAAGAACTCAATGATAAAAAAGGAATATCAGCTTGTTATATAAATATTGGTGTTATTTTTAAAGAAAAAAGAAACTTTAATAGTGCTCTGGAATATTATAAAAAATCATTAATAATAGAAGAAGAACTTGGAAATAAAACAGGCATTATTAGCGCATGGAATAGTTTATCTGATGCATATTTTATAATTGCCGATTCAATTAATTACAATAAATTAGAAAAGTATAATTATTATAAAGAATCAATTAAATATGCAGAAAATTCTTTTCGTTTAGCTAATGAAATTAATTCATTATCGTTAAAATTGAAATCAGTAGATATTTTATACAGAGCATATAAAAAAATAGGTCAAACAGTTAAAGCTCTTGAATACACAGAAATATTTATTGCAACAAATGACAGTATGTTTACCGAAGAGAAAACCAAAGCCATAGCCGAAATGGAATCAAAATACCAAAACGAAAAAAAGCAAAAAGAAATTGAACTTCTCGAAAAAGATAAGGTTTTGCAAACCGAAGAAATTGCAAAGCAAACATTGTTGCGAAATTCGTTTATAATTGGGTTTTTATTAATTTTTTCGTTAGCATTTATTATATTAATAAGTTATCGTCAAAAACGAAAAGCAAATAAATTACTTTTGTTAAAAAACTTTGAAATAGAACAAAAAAAAGAAGAAATACAGTCTCAGGCAAATTTATTACAAGCAACTAATAATGAATTAGAAAAGCTTTCAGTTATTGCTCGCGAAACCGACAATTCTGTAATTATTGCCGATAGCAGTGGACATATAGAATGGGTTAACGAAGGTTTTACAAAACTTTTTGGTTATAAACTTGAAGAATTTATTGCCGAAAAAGGTGATAATTTACGAAAAGCAACATCAAACAGCAATTTTGAAACTTATTTTCAGAACATGATAAGTGAAAAAAAATCGGTAAATTATATAAGCAATACTGTAAATAAATTTGATAATGAAATATGGGTTCAGACATATCTTTGGCCCATTTTAGACCAATTAGATGAAATAAGTAAAATTGTAATTATAGAAACTGATATTACAAAAATAAAAAATGCCGAAGAAAAGGCAACTGAACTCTATAAAATAGCTGAATATCAGAAACTACAGATTACCGATAGTATAAACTATTCAAAAATTATTCAGTCTTCAATTTTGCCTTCAATATCGGAAATCAAAAAAAGTTTTCCCGAAATATTTATTATTTATAAACCAAAAGATGTTGTAAGTGGTGATTTTTATTATTATGCTGAATTAGGTGATTATAAAATTATTGCAACTGTTGATTGTACAGGGCATGGCGTACCGGGCGCGTTTATGAGCATGATAGGATATGATATATTAAACCATATAATTTTCGTGCAGGGAATTGTAAGACCCGCCGAAATTCTTACGAGACTTCATAAAGGGATTCGTTTTGCATTTAGCAAAGAAAACAACATTGTTAATAATGGTATGGACTTATCAATTTGTAGCATAAATCCCGATAAAAAAGAACTTTTATATGCAGGTGCTTTTAACGAAATATATATTGTAAATGAAAAAAATAATTCGCCAGTTCTAAATCTTTGCGAAAAATTTATCGAAAATAATAAATTTATTCTTTCTGAATTGTTATCCGATAAAATAAGCATTGGCGGTGATTATGAAGATGTTAAATTTACAGAAAAAAAACTTACGTTTTCTGAAAATGATACAATATATATGTTCTCAGATGGTTTTGTTGACCAGTTTGGCGGCAAAAAGAAAAGAAAATATATGTCGAAACGACTAAAAGAATTTCTGTTAAATATTCAAGATATAGATATGGAATCGCAAGAATTTGCCTTAAATAATGAATTCGAATCATGGAAGGGCAACGAAGAACAAACCGATGATGTGTTATTAGTTGGCATAAAATTCACTTCAAAAGACGAATCATTTAAACTTGAATTATCAGCCGAAGATATTTTATACATACAACCTTTTTTGATTGAACTTCAAAATATTACCATATACAACACAGGAAAGGTTTTAAATGTTTTGAAATCGATTGTAAATGAATCAGAAACACTAAAAAAATGGAAAGAAGCAGTAGAAAAAGCAATTTATGTTTTTAATGAGGCTGAGTACAAAAGATTAATTGAAATTGAAAATAAAAACATATCATAGGCTCAAAATATTGATAATAAATAAATTGATAATACTCCAACAGATGTTGGAGATTTAAACTAAGAATTAAAAACATGATTTCTCCAACAGATGTTGGAGAATTATAAAAGCTAAAAGAAATATCAGTTGCCCCGTCCTTCAGGGCGGGGTTAAAAAAGAAAAAATTGTATCAAACAGGGCTTCAGCCCTTTAAAAATTTTGATAAGAAAAAATTTAAAATAAAAAAATTATGAAAACCCTCCTCCTTGCTCTTTTTTTAACACTCTCCCAGTTAATATTTGGACAGAATAAACAATTGGATAGCCTTTATAGTAGACTAGAAACTGCAGAACATGATAGTATCAAGTTAAGCTTATATCTAGAAATAGGTATTCAAATAAAAAATAATATTCCAGATTCAACATTATTTTATTATACAAAAGCATTAAATCTTGCAAAAGAAAATAGACGCAAAAAAGATGAAGCTACCGTTTTAAGGTATTTTGGACTATTTTATGATGATCAGGGAAATTATGAAGAAGCATTCAAATATTATAGGTTATCATTGAAAATTTTTGAAGAAATCAAAAATAAAAATGGTATGGCTGATTGCTATAATAATATTGGTATTATAAATAGTATAATTGGTGATATTACTAAAACTGAAGAGTACTTTAAAAAGGCTCTAGTAATTCGGGAAGAATTAGGAAATGAATTAAAAATATCAGATAGCTACAATAATCTTGGAATTTTATATAGAATAAATGGAAAATTTAATGATGCTATTGATCTTTACAAAAAATCATTAATAATTTATAAAAAAATAAAAAATACAGAAGGAATAGCAAGAAGTTATTCAAACATTGCTGTTATTTATTTGTCGAAGAAAAGCTATGATGAGGCAATAGAATACTTTAATTTTACTTTAAATTTATATGATAGCCTACAAGATAAGTATAATCTTTCATATACTCTGGTATCAATTGCTATAGCATACGATGAAATGGCAGAGCAAACTAATATTGTTTCAGAAAAAAGGAAACTATATGAAAATGTGATTTTTTATGCGAACAAATCAGCTGTCATTGCGAAAGAGATTAAATCGTTAGAATGGTTAAATATGAGTTATAAATATTTGAGTAATGCATTTAAAAATATGGATAATTATAAATTGGCATATGAATATTCAAGCTTATATATATTGACCAACGACAGCATGTTCTCCGAAGAAAAAACCCGAGCCATAGCCGATATGGAAACCAAATACCAAACAGAAAAAAAGCAACAGGAAATTGAATTGCTTAATAAGGATAAAGAACTACAGAATATAGAAATGAAAAGGCAAAAAATGCAGAAGTTTGCTTTTATTGGGGGTTTTGCGTTAATGCTAGTCCTTGCAATATTTATTTTCAGAAGCTATCGGAATAAGAAAAAAGCAAACATTGTTTTAAACCAAAAAAACATTGAAATACAGCAACAGAAAGAAGAAATTCAGGTTCAGGCAGAACATCTTGCAGTTGTAAATAATGAAATTATTCAGGAAAAAGAAAAGGTTGAACATAGTAATATTGCTTTGCAGTCGGCTTACAACAAGCTAAAAGAACTCGAAGAATTTAAAGAGTCAATGACCGGTATGATAGTTCACGACCTTAAAAATCCACTGAATATTATTTTAAACAATAGCGATTCGAATAGCGAAACCGAGCGAAAAACAATTAAAAGTTATGCTAACCAAATGTTAAATCTGGTGCTTAATATATTAGATGTTCAGAAATTTGAAAAAACCGAAGTCGCTTTAAATACCAACGAAAACAAAATTACCGACACAATTAACTCTGCAATAAATCAAACAAGTTTTCTGGCATCACAAAAATCAATTTCTTTAACTACTGAAATTACTGAGGAAAACTTTGGAATTTACGACAACGAGTTGGTTGAACGCATATTGGTAAATCTTTTGACTAATGCAATAAAATATACTCCTGCAAAAGGAAATGTTTGTGTATCAGCTAAGTTCAATAACGAAAAAGGAATAGTAGTTTCAGTTGTAGATAGTGGAGAAGGAATTCCACAAGACCAGCTTGATAAAGTGTTTGATAAATTTGCTCAGGCTAAAGCTAAAAATTCGGGCAAAGTTCGTTCAACAGGTTTAGGATTAACATTTTGCAAAATGGTAGTAGAAGCACACAAAGGTGCAATTTTGGTAGATTCGGTACAAGGTAAAGGCACAACATTTACATTCAATCTGCCCGATGCAGTTAAAACAGAGAATATTTTGGCAGAAAATAAAATCGAAGAACAAAAAGGGGAATTTATATTAAATACAGGAAATAAAGAAATTCTAAAATTGTATATTGAGCGTTTACAAAGACTTGATATTTATAAGACTGGTCAAATTATGGATGTAATAAATTCAATAGAACCCAGCAACGAAAATATCACCGATTGGAAAAATGAAATAGAAAATGCAGTATTCAATTTTGATGAAGAAAGTTACAAAAAGCTTATTAATTTAGCGTAAAAAAATATTTGATAAAGTTTAAGTTGTCACGCAAAGACGCAAAGAACGCAAGTGCTTATGACCGAAAACGAAATAGTTTTAATATTGATTTGATAAAATATGGAATTAAAAGAATTGCAAATAACCTGTAAGAACGCAAAGCAAAAAATCATGGTTATTGAGCGAAGTCGAAATATTAATGATTTTTTTAAACTCTACGGACTTATTACTTTGCGTACATTGCGTCTTTGCGTGACATAAAATTAGCGAGAAATAAAACAGTAAACTAGATTTTTAAAATAAAACTATATGAGCAAAGTAATTTTAATAGCCGACGACGAAAGAAGTAATCTTCAGGTAATTGTAAAATATATTAACGAATCAACCGAAAAATACGAAGTAATGTGTGCCCCTAACGGGAAAGTGGCTTGTGAAATTGCAACAGCATCTTTACCTGACCTTATTTTAATGGATTGGGAAATGCCCGAAATGAATGGCATTGAAGCAATTAAATGGTTAAAAAATGAACCTTCAACAAAAGATATTCCAGTATTAATGGTTTCGGCACTTTCTTCTTCCGAAGATATTGAAATGGCACTTGATACTGGCGCAATAGATTATATTCGCAAACCAATAAATAAAACAGAATTATTGGCAAGAGTAAAATCGGCATTACGAATAGCACAACAATTTAAAAACTATGCTGATAGAATTAAATCACTTGAAGCTCAACTTAAATAAATTTATATTTTTCTAAAAATCTGTTTATGAGAATAATATTTATTTTATTGACAATTGCATTTTTTGTGAATACAGGTTTTTGCCAGAATCAAAAAAAAATTGATAGTCTTGAAAATGTTTTAGGAAATACAAAGAACGATACGATTAAAGTACATATTTACAACAGATTATTTTTAGAATACGAATTTAATGATATTTCAAAAGCAAAAGATTATTTAGAGCATGCAATTGCCCTTTCTCAAAGTATCAACAATCAGATTAGTTTAGCAGAATCGTATAAAAATATGGGCTTTCTGCATGAAGATAAAAGCGAATATCTGTCAGCAATAGACTACTATAATAAAGCTTTGACACTGTACCTGAATCTAGTTAAATCCTCAAAAGTTTCTAAAAAATCAGATTTGTATAAAAATTATGTAGCTAGTTGTTATAATTACCTTGGAAATGCATGGTATTATCAGTCAAATTTTATTGAAGCTAACAAACACTATCAAAAAGCTCTGAAAATATGGGAAGAAATTGATGATAAGTCAGGTACTGCAAAAATGTACATTTGCCTTGGAAATATTCAGCTTGACCAAAAAAACCTTTCAAAAGCAATGGAATATTATCAGTATGCGTTAAAAATAAATAAAGAAATCAATAATAAAAGTGAAATTACTGGTTGCCTTATTAACATCGGACAAATTTACCACGAACAAAAAAATTATGATAATGAGAAAGAAAACTTACAAATAGCTCTTGATTACTATACTGAACTAGGCAATTTAAAAGGAATAGCGTTGTGTTTGAATAATATAGGTTTAATTTATCTTGAAAAAAAAGAATTTGAAAAAGCTCTAAAAAATTATCAATCGTCTCTTGAAATTTCTAATCGGCTTGGAGATAACTTTACAATTGCAATGATTTTAGGTAATATTTCAGATATTTATATAAAACAAAAAAAATATTTACAGGCTATAGAATATGCAAAAAAAAGTCTGAAAATTGCAAAAGAAATTGGAGCTATTGAGCATGAAAAATCGGCATATTTCCATTTAAGTATAGCCAACGACAGCCTTGGTAACAACAAAGAAGCTATCATATTTCTTAATAAATACATGATAACAAAAGATAGCTTATTTAATACAGAAAGGCATAAGCAAATTGCTCAAATGGAAGCCATTTACCAAAACGAAAAAAAGCAAAAAGAAATTGAGCTTCTGAATAAAGATAAAGCATTGCAGGACATAGAAGTTAGAAGTCAGAAATTACAGAAATTTGCATTTATTGCAGGATTTATATTTATGTTGGTAATTGCATATTTTATTTTAAGAGGATATAGAAAAAAGAAAAAATCAAATATTTTACTCACTTATAAAAACATTGAAATTCAAACCCAAAAAGAAGAAATCATTACCCAAAAAGAAGAAATCGAAAATCAAAGAGACACTGTTTTAGTAATTAACAACGAATTAAATTGTAAAAACAAACAAATAACCGATAGTATAAACTATGCAAAATTAATTCAGATGGCAATTTTGCCTTCAATTTCCGAATTGCAAACCTCATATCCCGAATCGTTTATATTTTTTCAACCACGAGACATTGTAAGCGGCGATTTTTATTGGTTTGTAAAACACGATAATAAAGACTTTATAGCATTAGTCGATTGCACCGGACATGGAGTTCCCGGAGCTTTTATGAGTATGATTGGCAACACATTATTAAACCAAATAGTAAACGAAAAACAAATTTATAATCCATCCGAGATACTTTATAATCTGCATAAGGGAATCTTATTTGCTTTAAGTCAGAGAACAGATTCAACTCAGGAAGACAGTATGGAAGTTTCGTTATGTACTATTGATAAAATAAAAAAAGAAATACATCTTTGTGCAACAAAGCAATCAACTTATATTATTGCTGACGATGAGTTGATTGAACATTCAGGGAATTTAATTTCGTTAGGAAATAAAAAACGAGAAGTGTTTGTAGATTCTTTTAAAACTGAATCATATCCAATTAAAGAAAACATGACAATATATTTATCTTCAGATGGTTATTGCGACCAATTTGGTGGTGAAAACAATAAGAAATTTTCCACATTGCGGTTTAAAGAATTATTAAAATCAATTAGTAAATTAAAAGTATCAGAACAAAAGGAAATTATTGAAAAAACTTTTTTCGATTGGAAAAATAATTTCAAACAAATTGACGATGTTACGGTTATAGGTATAAAAATTTAGTTATGAAAAAATTTATTCTTTCTGAATTATTATCCGACTTTTTTGAATAAACTTCAAAATATTAGCATTTATATCACAGGAAAAGTTTTAAATGTTTTGAAATCTGGGCTAAAGCCCGAAAGGAGATGTTTATCTAATACCCCGACAGATATTTCGAAAACTACTAAAGAATATACAACAACGGTTTTTAAAGCCAAACAATTATTTAATGAGTGCACTCCGAAAAGTAATTAATTATAAAAATGCCACAAAGACGCTAAGATATACAAAGTTTTAAAAAACAACAGATTATAATTATTAAAACTTTGTGTCTTTGCGTCTTTGTGGCAAAAAAAAGACTTTTCAGAGGGGACTCTTTAATTAAGTTTTTAAAAAGGTGCATTATCATCAAACCCTCTATTAGGAGGCAGTGAATTATTATTAAACGAATTTGTTTTTTCTACATCTACATTCATTTTCGATTGATAAACGTAACCTTTATTATCGCCGCCAAGTGAATCAATATCAATTGCATCAATATCTTCGAATCGGGCAAATTCTTGTCGGAAACGTAAATTAACATCCTCTACCGAACCATTACGGTGTTTTGCTATAATAATTTGTGCTAATCCATGTGTTGAGTTACCGTCTTCGTCTTCGGTAATTCCGTATTTTTCGGGTCGATGTATGAAAATAACAATATCTGCATCTTGCTCAATTGCACCAGATTCACGTAAATCGGAAAGTTGAGGTCTTTTATTGGCATGGCGGGTTTCGACCGAACGGTTAAGCGGCGAAAGTGCAATAACCGGGACATCAAGCTCTTTGGCAATTGCCTTTAACGAACGCGAAATCATGCTTACTTCCTGTTCACGGTTTCCTTTATTGTCAGTTCCTAAAGTCATTAATTGCAAATAATCTATCACAATTAAATCAATATTATGTTGTGCTTTTAATCGGCGACATTTAGCTCTTAATTCAAAAAGTGAAATCGCAGGAGTATCATCAATAAAAATTGGAGCATCAATAAGTTTTTTAATGCGTTGCTCAAGCATATTCCATTCGTCTTTAGATAATCGTCCATTTCTGATTTTTTCGGCTGCAAGTTCTGTTTCACTAACAATTAATCTTGTAACAAGCTGAACAGATGACATTTCGAGCGAAAAAAATGCAACTGCTTTTTTGTGTTCTACTGCAATATTTCTTGCCATCGAAAGTACAAAAGCAGTTTTACCCATTGATGGACGAGCTGCTATAATTACCAAATCGGAACGCTGCCAACCCGAAGTTATTCTATCAACATTAGTAAATCCTGATGGAACTCCACTCAATCCATCTTCCTTTAAACCGGCGGCTTCAATTTGTTTTAATGCTTTTTGAATTAAGTCTTTGATTTCGCTTACTTCTTTTTTGATGTGTCCTTCTGCAACTTTAAATAATTCTGCTTCAGAAAAATCAAGTAAATCGACAACATCGTTAGAATCGTCGTAGGCTTTTTGTTGAATTTCGGTTGTTACTCTGATTAATTCACGTTGAATATATTTTTGTGCAACAATACGAGCATGAATTTCGACGTGTGCTGCCGAAACTATTTTGTTAGTTAAAACAACTAAATAAACTGCACCGCCAATTTCTTCTAAGCTTCCATTTTTTTTTAATTCTTCAGCAACAGTAAGAACGTCAACAGGTTCGTGGCGTTGCGAAATATCAAGTACTGCTTTAAAAATTTTATTATGCGAATCTTTATAAAAACACTCAGGTTTTAAAATGTCGCTAATTGCAAGATATGCGTCTTTTTCAAGCATAACTGCTCCCAGCACCGCTTCTTCAACATCTATCGACTGCGGAGGCAAACGCCCCATATCAATTCCTTGAAAATTGTTTGCCTGATTTTGAACGAAAGTTTTTTTCTGAGTATTTGTAGTTTTCATTTTTTATATTGCTGATTTATTTGATTTTTTGCCATATTTCGACTTCGCTCAATACATCGCAAAGACACTAAGACACAAATTTTATAGGCTAATTATATATTAACATTTTCCGAAAAGTCTTTTTACGCTATCAACACAATCATACAGATTATCTTTGTTTTGTTTGATTTGGAGTTTTAGTAACATTTTTTATCGGAGCGAATCATATATTTCTTCATTCTTTGTGTCTTTGCGACTTAGTGGCATTAAAATATTATATGTGTCAAAAGTACTAAAACAAAAGGCTTATTTGAAATTCAATAATTTTAATCTTTTAAACAAAGGATATTAACAATTGTTAAAACTTGAAAAATCTTATTACTTTTATACTTATGATTTTTTTTGCAAAAAATATTAACAAATATTCATTCAATTTTTTCATTTTGGCATTTTTTACTTTACTGTTCACATTTTGTCATACTAATTGCCGAAAAAAAGAAAATGCTTTTCCTGTTATTTCAGTAAATAGTCCTGCAAATAATCAAACTTTTACTGTTGGCGACACAATTCAAATTAAAGGATATGTTTCTGACGATAAATTAGTTAACAATATTTCTGTTTCAATTGTTGATGCACAATCAATTAGTATTTCATCTTCTGAAAATTATACAATTAATAAAGAATATTCTGATTTTTCGATTTATTATTGTCCGATTATTACAGAAGCTTTAAATTCAGAATCTTATTCATTAAAAATCTCTGCTTTTGATGGAGAACTTTTTAGCCGACAATATGTTTCAATTTTATTATCCGAAAAACCATTACAAAAAACTGGATATTTGATTTTAACAAGAAAAGATGATTTTTCAACTTATATCGGGCTGTACGATAATTCGTTGAATGAAGTTAGCAGACAAACAATTAACGATGTGGCTAAAACAATAGAAATAGATTATTCCGAAAATTCCTTCTTTTATTATGGTATTTCCTCCGGAAAATTAATTGCCTCAAACACAAATGATTTAACAGAAAAATGGCAAATTTCAGAAGTCAATAATTTTAAAGCTGGATATTTAAGCAAAATGAAATTGCTCAACAATTTATTGTTTGTGAGTCATCAAAATGCTCGAATAAATGCATATGATAAATATGGAAATATCAGAAAATCAGCTCAATTGAACGATTTAAACTACGAAACCGGTATTTTCAATAAGCATAATGAATTTTTAGTTTGCTTTTCAAATAATATTTATCAGAATAGAATTGAATGTATTAATTATGAAACCGGCAGCCCAATCAGATATAAAGTAATTGATTACGATGCTATTGGAATTGAAGGCTACAATAACGAAAAGGTCTTAATATTCGGAAATAAAGATAATATTGCAAAGGTCTGCACTTTAGATGTTTATCAGAATATTATTTATGAAATTCCTAACTTTCCGCAAGGGACTTTAAAAAGCATAACCAAACTTTCCGAAAGTGAATTTCTATTACTTATTGATAACAAAATTTATATTTTTAATAAAACCAACAATAATATTTCTTTGTTTGGAACTTTTGCAAACTCACAATATATAAGTTACGACAGTAAATCTGATGAACTTCGTGTAATTGAAAATGATAAATTACAAATATATAACTTCGGAAATTCGCAATTATTGATTGAGAAAATGTTTGGATATAGTGTGTACGAAATTGTAGCTGTTTATTCTTTAAATTAAAAAATAATCAACTTTTCAATTTCGCACTTTAAAAATTTCAAATTCCCGATATTTATTTTTTATTTCTAACATAAATGTGTTTTACCTGCGAATTTTCAACTCCTTTTTCGTCGATTTCGAAATGCTTATTTAGTGATTTTATTAATGGCGTTAGCTTTGGAAAACCGTAGTTACGTGGGTCAAAGTCTGGTTTCTTTTTGATAATCAGACCTCCAACTTCGGCAAGAAATGCCCAACCATTGTCGTCAGCTAAATCGTTTATTGATGATTTTAATAATTTAATAAATCTATCGTCAATAGAATCTATTTCTGCAACCGGAGTAGGAGTTATAATTGCTTTTTTACTTACATTTTTATTTTTTGAAGGAAACTGTTGCTTTTCAATATCACCAATTATTTCAATATAAATGAATTTATCACAAGCCACAATAAAAGGGTTTGGCGTTTTCTTTTCGCCAATTCCAATAACCAACATTCCAGATTCCCTTAATCTGATCGCTAACCTTGTAAAATCACTATCGCTTGATACAATGCAAAATCCATCTACTTTCTGGCTATGTAAAATGTCCATTGCATCAATAATCATTGCCGAATCGGTTGCGTTTTTTCCGGTCGTATAGCTATACTGTTGAATTGGTGTAATTGCATGTTCAAGTAATGCAGTTTTCCATCCCGAAATAGTTGGTTTTGTCCAATCTCCATATATTCTTTTGATAGTTGGAATACCAAGTTTTGCAATCTCGTCGAGCATTCCTTTAATATTAGAGTACGGAATATTATCTGCATCAATAAGAACTGCTAATTTTAAATCGTTTTTTTCTCTCATGTTTTATGTTTTTTATAATTCTGATTAAAAATGTTCACTCCGAAAAGTCTTTTTTTTGCCACAAAGACACAAAAACACAAAGTTTTTCAAAAATATACAACTGTTTTTCAACGCTTTGTTTATCTTAGAATCTTTGTGCCTTTGTGGCAATTTTATGTTTTATTACTTTTCGGAGTGGACTCATTAAAATCAATTCTTGAAGTAAAATTATAATTTTTTTCGACTAATTATTGCAAATTTCTTTTGAAAGGTTACAGATTTTGAATTGTTGCAGTAATCGAAGATACTTACTTGATTTTAGGTTACTTAACCATTACCCAAGCTTGAAGACCAGTATCAATATTTCTCAACTTTTGCAATTCTGATTCGGCAGTAATTCTGGTTTCAAAATTTCCGAGTGAAATTCTATGAAGTCCTTTATCTAGAAAAATTTCAGACGTAATTCCCTTATTTTCAAATTGTTTTTGAAGAGTTTCAGCATTTGCAATATCCTTAAAACATCCCGCAATTATGTAGCAATTTCCTTTTTTAGCTTCGTTAAGTTTAGCCGATGGGCTTTCTTTAACTGATTCTTTTATTATCTTTTTTACTTCAACTATTTTTGCAGTATCAACTACAGCTATTTTATCTTGAGCTTCTTCAACATAGCTTTTACTTTCGTTATACATCAGTGCATTAGTTTTTTCGGAACTTTTTTCAATAGCATCGCTAATTGGATTTGAAGCGTAACTATAATTTGAATCTATTTTGAAATCCGATTTTGAAATATTTGAATCGAAAATACTTGTTTTAAAAGGCGATAACAAAAAAGCAATTGCTAAAGGAATTACTATAAATTTTGCATAACTGAATCTTTTCTTTTTCTGAGGTCGATATTTATCAGAATAATTTTTTTCAATAATTTCGTTCGAAATTTTTTCTATTTCGGGAAATGTAAATTCGCTTAATCCGAATGAATTTATAAAAAGATTGTTTTGTTTTAATGGTTCGAATAAGATATTATTATTTGAATCAAGTATTAATGTTCCAACATCATCAATATCAACCTGTTTATTGTAATTAAGGTACTGATTTAATAATTCTACTTTTTCATTTAATTTAATCGTTGCTTCAAAGTAGCTGATATTTTCAACATTTGAGATATAATTTAACAATAACCCATCATTTGTAGATAAGTTTTTATTAAAAACCAACGATTTTGAAGGAGGTATAAATGTATGGCGAGATTTGTCGTGTTTAGCAGAATTATAATTACAAATAAATCCACCAAATCCAGGAATTACAACACAATCGTGTGTTAATAACAGCTCTTTTATATATTTTAATAATTCAATCATAATAATGTTACAAAATTACATATTAAAAGCCCTTGACTCAATTATAGTTTTCAACATAATAATAACATTGTGTTGTTGAAATTAAAAACTGTTTTCTGTTTTAAATTTTCTATCTATTTAATTTCTGTCCTTTTTCATAGTTAATACATAACGAATAATTCTCTTTTACAATTATTTAAACAAACTTAAGCTGAGTAAATTCAGAAAGTGTAACAAATATAAAGGTGTTAATAAACCTTAAATTTCTTATGCCACATAAACCTGTTGAGCAAAAATGTAGTCTTAAAATTAATAGAAAAGATGTTTTATGGCATGAATTCTGTAAATAAAGTTCAAATTAAAAAATAAAGTTATGGCACAATTAGTTTTTAAATCAGATATGGAAAATAGCTTCAAACAAATTTTAGAATTAGTAATGCCTTATATGAGAGGTCTTGCATATGATCAAATATTAGT
>MENC01000222.1:2584-3752 GCA_001768155.1 Bacteroidetes bacterium GWA2_30_7 | reverse complement strand
AGAAGGTAAACCAAAAATGATTTTAGATAAAACTGATTGTGGATATAAATATAAAGGAACAATTTTAACGTTGGACAAAATAAAAAAATGGGTTTCTTAGTTTTTCTTAAGTGTTGTTCTCAAGGAGGTTATCAGATAATGATGACCTCTTTTTTTTGATGCAAAAGGCATATTGTAGTTACTACATTTGTTGAGGCATTAAATCTATGATAGTTTATTAATTTTAATAGTTCGAAATATTTTTAGATTGCTTCGTTCATTTCGACTTCGCTCAATGACCGCCTCACAATGACGAATGCTTTGATTGTCCGCACGTTACGTCATTGCGAACGCAGTGAAGCACCACGAAGTAGCATCAATACAATAAAATAAAAAAACAATGCATTGATAATCTGTTAATTAATAGCACTTTATAAAAATCTACCGAACTATTGTTAATTTCAAATATTCAGATTAATCTTCAGCCCAATCTTCATGTTTGTAAGTTCTAGCAGACTCAACAGTATTGCCTTGCACCGGACCTAACACATAGTCAAATAAACGAAGAACCTCATTTACTTTATCCATTCGTAGTGTTTTTTTTCCTTGTTCAAGTTCCCGAATAAATCTTAAACCTACTCCTGCTTTTGCTGATAGTTCAACTTGTGTCAATTTTAGAGTCTTTCTTTGTGCTTTGACAAAATCGCTCAATGATGAGTTTTGTTCCGACATGTTTATACCTTTATGGGTACAAAAATATAATTTATTTTATTTTTATTATACCTTTTAGGGATTAATTTAATAAATATAATGATAATATTATACCTTTTAGGCATATTTATTATTGAAAAATTTAATAAAATACGTGTTAAATGGTTTTAGTAAAATAAAAATGATTTTTATTTCGGAAGAAACTTTGTTGTTTTAGAATTAAAGACTATTATATTTTTAATATATTTTCACTATTAACCGACTAAATTATAGTTAATCCTCTACGAGGAAAATTGGAATTCTATTATGTTGTTTTATTGTCATTTAAGCTCTACGAGCTATTCACCATAGGTGATTAATGTCAATAAAATAAAACAACCCCAAAATCCCACATTACCTCGTAGAGGTTTAACTAATAAATAGTTCCAAGAAAATTAAAATTTTAGTCGGTTAGTAGTGATATATTTTAAATAATCGC
>MENC01000222.1:0-2533 GCA_001768155.1 Bacteroidetes bacterium GWA2_30_7 | reverse complement strand
ATTTCGGCAAACTCAATGCACCGCAATTATTTAATATTCAAACGATTTTGAATTTTAGAATTTTGAGAATTGGAATTTATTTGACATTTGTTTTTTGTTTTTTGACGTTTTCTTACTTTCACTATATACATTAAAAACAATACCTCTAATTGGGAAACTATATCGAACTCCGTTATTATTAATATATTTATTTGGTTGCAGAATTAATCTTTATGTGCATTTTTATCATTTATATCAACTAAAAATAAGAATAGGATATTTATTATATTTACTATATAATGCATCTAATAGCATTTTTCGAATATCTGTTGTATTTGTATATGAATTTGCAAGAATTATATTAAAAATGCTTAATTTGCATATTATTTAATTCAAATGGATTATACTACACTTTTCGATAAATTTTCAAATAAGAAAGTTCTAATCATTGGCGATTCGATGGTAGATTCTTATTTATGGGGAAAAGTAGATAGAATATCGCCAGAAGCACCAATTCCGGTTGTTTCTGTAATTAAAAAAGAAAACAGACTTGGCGGAGCAGCTAATGTTGCAAAAAATATTAAATCACTTGGTGCAATTCCTATATTATGTAGTATTACAGGAAACGATGATGCAGCAAAATTATTCAAAAATCTTCTATCCAATGATGATATAATTACAGGAGGAATAATTGCAGACGAAACCAGAGCAACCACCGTCAAAACAAGAGTTATCGGGCATAATCAACATATAGTTAGAATTGATGAAGAAAACACACATAATGTTGATATTAAGACAGAAGAAGCATTAATAAATAAAATTCAAAATTTTCTGAATAGCGAAAAAATTGATTCAATAATTTTTCAAGATTATGATAAAGGATGTATTACTAAGAAAATTATTGAAACAACTGTTAATACTGCAAAGAAATTAAAAATTCCGACTTTAGTTGACCCAAAATACAAGAATTTTTTCAATTATAAAGGTGTAACATTATTTAAACCTAATTATAAAGAATTTACATCGGGATTAAAAGTTGACATAAAAAAAGATGATTTTGAAAAAATGTTGATTCATGCCGAAAAATTTATGTCAGAAAATAATATAGAAAGCGTTTTACTTACACTTTCCGAAAAAGGAGTAATTATTTTTAATAAAAAATCATACAATCATTTTTCGGCAATGGAAATTGATATTGCAGATGTTTCAGGAGCTGGAGATACAGTAATTGCAACAGCTTCATTATGTTTGGCTTCAGAATTATCAACGTTTGATACAGCTCTTATTTCTAATTTTGCTGGAAGTATTGTTTGCGAAAAAACTGGAGTTGTTCAAATTGAAAAAAACGAGCTATTAGATGCAATAATAAATTATAAAACAAATAAATATGAGCGAGAGAAGTGATAATTTTAAAAAAAATCTGGAATCTTTAATCAATTTATTTAAAAAATTCAGAGAAAAACTCAAAAAGGAAGAATTAATTGGAGTAGATAAGTCATTGTTTTCGCATATCGATTTATTAATAAATAACTACGATACAATCAAAAATAATTTTCCCGACGAAGTTTTTGAACAAATGGGCGAACCATTACAACAGATGATGATTCAGGCAATATCTCAATTGAAAGTTGAATTTCCAGAAATTGATAATGATACGGATAAAGAATTTGTAAAAGAATTAATTTATGTTGACGAGTTATTAAAAAATCCAAACCTTACACAAAAGGAAATTGATGAACTACTTGATAAACGTTCAGGAATTAATTCATGATTATTTTTTTGGTAAAAGATAATCTATTTTGTACTTTTGCATTCCTCAAGGAGAGGTGGGTGAGTGGCTGAAACCACCAGTTTGCTAAACTGACGTACGGGAAACTGTACCGGGGGTTCGAATCCCCCTCTCTCCGCCACTACAAAACATAAAAGCCTTTCAATTAAATAGTTGAAAGGCTTTTTTGTTTGCGTACTTTTTCTTCCACCAATATTACCATTGCACAGTCTGGCTCAAAGTTCCACTGATAATGCCAAATGACATTGCAAATATATTTTAATGTTATTTGGCATATTTTTCAATAATATTTATGTATTGTTTTACAACGTGTTTAGATATATTTGTAACAGAATTAATATAATTAATATCTTGATTATCAGTATAAAGAGTATTCACTCTATGAAAATCATTTAGGTATCTATCAACAGCCCACTGTGAGTGATTAGTTTCATAAGCAGCTTGAGTAGGGTCTTTTTTTCCCACAACTACTTTATAAACAAAAAAACTCTACCAAATTCTGAATATTTAGAACTTTTGGGTTGGTCAATTTATTTTACAACAATACATAAAGAAAAAGCCGATGATAATAAAATATTCAAGTTATACAGATTTAGATGGAGAATAGAAATAATATTTAAATCATGGAAAAGCAATATGAATTTCGATAAAATACATAACATCTCAAAAACTCAACCTTATGTAATTCTAACTGTAAGATTTATTATGATATTAATTTGTTCACAAGTTATTTTCAGCCCTTGTAAAACAATCATAAGAAACACA
>MENC01000221.1:9167-9506 GCA_001768155.1 Bacteroidetes bacterium GWA2_30_7 | reverse complement strand
TAGAAGGTTTAAAAATTACAATGAAATATTTACCGGCACAATATCTGGCTTTTCGTGAAATTAATAGTAATGAAAACATTAATAAAAAAGTTTACGACAGTCTTTTAAATGTTTACAAATGGAGCCATTCCTTTTTGATGATAGTAGGACCGGATGAAGAAAAAGGAGAAAAGTTTGATGTAATGTTTTTGAATACTTCCGGCAAAGATGATTTTACACAGCGTGTTTACGATATGAATTTTAATATCAAGAACTTAATAAATCTAAAAACTACACAAAAGGAATATAAGCCCGCAATTACAAGTTTAGAAAATGTATATGGTCTTAAAAAAAGCAGGA
>MENC01000221.1:6277-9083 GCA_001768155.1 Bacteroidetes bacterium GWA2_30_7 | reverse complement strand
TATTCAATACAGGAATACACCATTTTGTTTTTAATAAAAAGGATATTGAAAATATACCAAATCTTATAATTAATAAATAATTAATATATGACCTTACAAAGAATTAGAAAAAGTAAAGCAGTAAAGATATTATCTGTATATATCGCATTGCAATTTTTATTTCAAATTATAGACCCACGATATATATATGCACTAACTTCAGGACCAAATTCTCCTGATTTTGCCAGCTTCGAACCTGTTGCTACTACCGATATGGTTGATGCTTTTTCAGGCGATTTCACCTACAACCTTCCTGTACTAAATGTTCCTGGTCCAGATGGTGGTGGATATGCATTATCATTATCATATCATAGCGGATTATCTCAAGAAACAGAAGCTTCATGGGTTGGTGCAGGCTGGACTCTAAATCCGGGTGCTATAAACAGAGGAACTAAAGGCTTTCCCGACGATTATAAGAATACTCCTGTTATTCAATATAATAAAGTAAAACCCAATTGGTCTGTTAATGGAAATAAATCCCTGAAATTGGAATTTTGTTCAAAGGATAAAGATCAAAAGTTATCAGTTTCGTTATCTAGTGGTTTAAGATTCTATAATTATACTGGACTTATCCGTTCAAATTCATACGGTGTTTATATTGATACAAAAAAACAAGGTAGTGCAGGTTTAACAATGACTAAAACAGGAAACGATTATACATTTTCTGCTTATTTCAGACCCAATGTTTTGACTCGAAAATTAAAAAATCTATTAGGTGCTTCTGATAATATGAGCAGAGTTGATAAGTTCACCGGATTTAAAAGTTTATTAGGCCGCACGGTTACAAGATCTTTAAATAATGTGCAGAAGAGAATAGCAAATTCTGCATCAACAATATCTGTTGGTAATAGCCAATATGGTTTATTTACTTATGCAGGTAATGAGTTTAGTGTTTCTCAACCACGTTATTTTGGACGTACATGGAGAAGAGATTTTTCAGGACAGATTGACCCTGCTCCTATAAATATTGGTATTCAATTAGGTACTGAAGCCGACCTAAGCCTAAAAGTAAATCTTCCAGAAATAGATATGAACGCTTATGGATTTATGAATAATCTCAGCTATGAAGATATAAATTTAATTGCCAAAGAAACATGTTCAGAAGATGACAGTTGGCATACTCCAGTATTAACTGATTATTATGTTGAAAAAAGCCACCCATATCAGAAACGACAAGCATTTATTGGCATTCCTTTCAATAATGCCGATAATTTTATGCTTTCTGGCGAAGGTATTGGAGGAGGTTTTAGATTGTATCACGAGAATGTGGGACATTTTTATCCTAACTTCATGGAAAATCGTGAAAAAATATTACCATTAGGAATTGAAATAGGGGTTGGTACAGGTATAATATCAGTTGGTTTAAATTTTGGGTTTGGTCCTCATAAATCAAAAACCGATAATTGGAAAAAACAGGGAGATACTGATTTGCAACAATTCGTTTCAAGTGATAAAGGCTTTTTTCGATTCAATAACGACCTTGGTGGAAAAGTTGAATATTCAGATAATATTAATGCAGAGGATTATAAGGTTAAAGCTGTTGGTATTCCAGGAGCACGTACTGCAAAACTTGAAAAAACTCACTTAGACATTGATATAGAGAGCATTAAGGATGCTTGTACAGATATTGATGTTGATTTTGATAATTTAATTAATGGTGATATTCCTGCAAGTGATATTGATGCACACCCAGAAAATTATTTTCCGTGCACGTTTGATCCCGCTTTTGTTGAAGCAGTTACAGATATTAGTTTAAAAAGCTGTACTGGAAATGGGGCTGTTCCTGTTCCTGTTAAAAGAAGTTCATATATAAACTATAAATTAAACAGTGATATAAGTAATTATATACTGGAACTGGAAGTTGCGAATAATCTAATTCCTAATTCACTATACCCTTCTGGTTACACTCATGATGATTATATTTCTCAAAATATTGAAGAAAGAAGTGTTGATAATTTAAGTTATACAGCCCATGCCAGAGAACAATCAGAACTATTCGATAGAATAGGTGAATTTACTACATATAATCAAAATGGACAAAGACATGTTTTTGGACTACCCATATACACAAGAAACGAAAAACGATTACAAATTAAAGATTTACATGATGCAAATGTTACAAATGATATTGAAAATGTATTACGTTATTCTACCGGAGTAAAAACCGAAACTTCTGAAATTTTAGCTAATAAAGAAGTTGTTGGAGAGTTAAGAGCAGATCCTTACGCATCATCATATTTATTAACCCAAATAACCGGACCAAATTATGTTGATGTTGGCAATGATGGTCCAAATCAAACCGACTTTGGGGCATGGGTAAAGTTTAATTATGCAAAAAGCTATGGTTTTACTCTTGACGCAGATGGTAATTGGTTTAAATATAGAGTTCCGTATAATGGATTCTATAGCGTAAAAGGCTCTATCTCCGATAAAGAAGACGATATGTTATCGGTTACAGAAGGCGAAAGAGAAGTATATAATCTAAAAACAATTGAAACTAAAACACATCAGGCTTTTTTTATTACAAATAAAACAACTAATGCCGATTATACTCAACTTATAATAGATCATCCTGAGATTGAAAATTATTTAGTAGGAAGTGGTGATGAAAGATTAGATGCAATAGGAGTAACTAATTCGGCAGCACATAATGGAACTCCAACCAAAGGTGATAATACTCAACGATTAGAAAGGCTCGAAAAGATTATTCTTTTTTCAAAAAATGATTATTCAAAACCTATTCAGACTACAGTTTTTCAGTACGATT
>MENC01000221.1:4066-6259 GCA_001768155.1 Bacteroidetes bacterium GWA2_30_7 | reverse complement strand
TACGAATTCAAATACTATTACAAGAAAAGTTCAGAATACCTGACAACTAGAATAAAAAACAAATATCCTGAAATTGTTAATTATGGCGACCAATTTGCAGGTTTAGAAAATGAAAACTACAGCTTTGGGCTAGATTGCTGGGGAAATTATCAAAGCAATCAGGACAGGCTTAAAAAACTGCAAACATGGGTTTCTCAAAAACAAGAAGTATTTGACCCGGCAACCTGGCATCTGAAACAAATTATTCTGCCATCGGGTGGAGAAATTCACATTCAGTACGAACAAAATGATTATTGTTATGTTCAGGACAGACCTGCTATGGCATTAGTTAGTTTAACTGGTAATGATGCTTCAGCAGAGAGTTATGATTTTGATTATGCAAAGTACTATTTAAATCTTGCTGATTTAGGATTTGATGTTAGTGATGTTAATTATAATACTAAAGTTACAGCATTAATGAATAAAATTAAAGAATATTATGTTATAAATCCACCAAATGATGCTGTAACTAATGAAACAAAAAATAATGGACATATGTATTTTAAATTTTTGTATGCATTAAAGGGAGATATGCCGCAAGATGATATGGCAGCCTTGAGCAGCAATAAGTGTGAATATATTTCAGGTTATGCTTATGTTAGAGATGTAACTCTGGAATCACATCAGATATGTATTTCTTTTGGTGACGACGATGAACAATATCAAAAAGAAACAGTTCCAAGAAGAGTTGCTTATGATTATATGGTATATAATAAGGGAGGAAGAGTTGAAAATAACGATGGAACTATTGATAAGTTAAGTGAAAAAGATGTTGCTATTACAGAAGCATTCAATGGTACAAACTATTCTGGTTCTTATATAGGATTAACTGATGCCACCGATATTTGTAATAGAATTAAAAATGATGATGGTTTTAATTTAAAGCAAGATATAATACGTAAAATATTAACCTTTATGGCAACTCCTTTTTCTGGAGGTACAGATGGAGATATTTTTACTTCAAATTTTAAAAACTATAAAAAAGATGATGTTTGTAAATATATAAAACACAATCTGTCTTATTTAAGAATACCATTGACACAGGATAAAAAAGGTGGTGGTGTTCGTGTAAAAAGAATTTTAATGTATGATAAAGGGATAGAATCAGGCGATGAAGCTTTATACGGAAGCGAATACATTTATAAAACCGAAGATGGCAGAAGTAGTGGAGTTGCCACCAATGAACCCGCCGAAATCAGGGAAGAAAACCCACTGGTTGATGTTATTCATGGGAAAAAGCAAAAAATGTTAAGCAAAGCTATATCGGGCAGTCAAAAAGACGAACTTGAAGGTCCAATTGGCGAAAGTATTTTACCTAATCCATCAATTGGTTATTCAAGAGTAGTAGTAAAAAATATTCATACCGGAAAAACAGGAACCGGTTATACAGTAAATGAATTTAATACATGCAAAGACTGGCCCTTTGATAAAAACTACGACAATATTGAGAATTTTAACTCAGAAATTAGCGGAAAAGGTGTCGAATACACAAAATTATCTGAAAATGAGAAAAAAGACTGGATGAACCTACCATTAGGATTTTTAAACTATAGCACAAATAAATCATGGGTAGCACAGGGTTTCCGTTTCATTATTCATAATATGCATGGACTTCCCAAAAAAACAGCTACTTACGCTGATGATAATGTAAATACTAGTAATATTCCAAGCACTTATAAGCTATATAACTATTATTCTCCGGGCGAAAAAGTTAAGATGTTATATTATGACGAAACCGACCCTGCAAATAATAGGTTCAATGTAATAGAAGATATCCCAGGAAAAGAAATGGATATAGCAATGGAAATGAGAGAAGTTTCCGACAGATCAAATGATATTCACCTTGAGGTTGATGTTGAATTTGCAGTTGCAACACCTTTCAGAATAGGATTCTCACTGTTCCCCTCATTTACTTTTAACCAGACACAAATAGCAACTCATGCTACCTCTAAGGTTATAAATTACCCTGTACTGTTAAAAAGTGTAGAATCTTATGTTGATGGAGCTTATAATGTTTCTGAAAACCTTGCCTTTAATAAAGATAATGGAGAGGTTGTATTAACAAAATCTTACGATTCATATAATTTCGATGCTAAATATTACAAAGAAAATAGCCCTGCTATTGAATATGCTACTGCTACTAATATTTTAAAA
>MENC01000221.1:0-4049 GCA_001768155.1 Bacteroidetes bacterium GWA2_30_7 | reverse complement strand
GTTATGGGAAATATAACGATGGCTCCGAAAATTCCGGTAATCCGTTAGATTTTATTACAAACCCAGACTATAATACAGGATTTGATAACTATCAGAAATGTATTTTATCTGCATCTTCTACAGAACTTGATAATAATTGGTTTGACGAAACATATAATTCCGAAATGCTGGGTATTATTAATAATTACGACTTGTCTGATGATATTGTTAAAGCTGCTCTAAACGATAAGTATAATGTTAAAGCTAATTATGTTTACCGAACAGACAGAGTAAAATATCCAACTAATGTAATTTATAATACAGGTGTCTTCAACGACTTTTCAATGTTTGACTGGAAGAATATTGTAGCTAACAATCCTGAAAAGTGGATTAAATCTATTCAAACTATTAAATATTCGCCAAACGGACAGTCATTAGAAGAGAAAGATATTAATAATAAGTACAGTGCTGTTAAATATGCTTATAGCGATATATTACCTGTAATAACTGCAAATAATGCCAGATACGATAATATTTATTTTAATAATTTTGAAAGCGAATTAATACCAATGAATATCGCTCATTCAGGTTCAAATTCTTTAAATTACACAAATAATCCTGATTTTAAAATAACAAACACATTAATTTTAGATAACGAATTAATTCAGCAAGGAGCTAATATCAGACTTTGGTTAAAAAGCACAACCAATAATGCTGCACCTGATTTTAAAATCAAACTCAATAATAATTTAGCCGAATATCCATTCAAGAAGGTTGCACAAACCGGAGACTGGTCATTATTCGAATCCAATATAAAAGAATGGGCAGGATTAACTGCCGGAGCTTCATTAGATATTGCATTAGACTATACATTAAATCAGGGCGAAGAAGTGTTTATTGACGATATCAGATTTCAGCCTACAGTTGCTCAGGCTACATGTTATGTATATGACCCCCTAAATTTTAGACTTGTAGCTCAATTCAACGATCAGCACTTTGCAACATTCTATCAGTATAATGAAGAAGGTAAACTAATTAGAATTATGGTTGAAACAGAGAGAGGGTTAAAAACAGTTAAAGAAACTCAGTATAACATTCCTAGAAAAGTATTATAAATGAGAAAATTTAATATCATATTAGCTTTACTAATGTCTTTGCATTTTGCCTCGTTTTCGCAAAAAGCAGATAAGGCTCAGGAATGTTTAAAGAAAATTAAGGAATATACTCTTCAAAAAAATTCTTTGAATTTGCCTTCGGGGAAAGACTATTACTATTTAAAAAATAAAATTCAGATTAGTTTTTGGGAAAAAACCGAAATGCCCGATATTGTTGAAAATATTGAGATGATAGTTGGAAACGGACAACTTCATTATATCGCCGATGATATCGAAATGCATCAGGATAAAAACGATCTTCTGTTAATTGCACATAATGCAAAATCAATTATTCGTACATATCCCCGTAGCGAAAGCACAAATAGTAAGGAAGTTAAAGAAAAAATGCAATTTCTCGATAAAGCATTTTTCGATATGATTGATAAATTATTAATAGCTGAGTATAATAATCAGGGCGACAATATTCAATTGCTTGAAATGCAAATGAACAAAAAGGCTCAGTCGGTTTATAGTGTTAATAAAGTGCTTTGTCATTATAATACTAATAAAAATAATATACTGAAAACAGAATTATTTTATGTTGAAGATTACCAGTATAAAAAAATGACTATTTGGTATTATGATGAAAATTACGATTATAAAGCAAACTTAAAAAACAAAGTAATTTATTATGCTTTAGACAAAAGAGGCAAATTATTGTCGCAATACCAAAATTACGAATTTACTAACGATAAGGACTTTTAAATAAATTCCAATGTCCCCTCTCTTTAAAAGAGAGGGGCAGGGGTGAGTTAAAAAATGAATTACAAACTAAAATATAAGCAAATGAAATTAATTAAAATTATGAAACAGCTCTTATTGCTTTTTATCTCAATATTAGGTTGTTTTTGCTCAGGAATTTATGCTCAAACTTCACCATTCAATTATGATTATCTAAGAACTCAAGGGATCGCTGGAATTAATATTCCTGTTGATGACCCTTTTTCACAGCCAATGAATTTGAATAAGCAAGTTGAAAAATTTGAACTACAGATAAATTTCAACTTTGGTGAAACATATTTATTGGGAAAAGACTTCAGCATTAGCTTTGATTTAGACCTTATTTTAAAAGATAATGCTGGTAATGTGCTGGACAATAAAATCTTATCCATTACGCAAGAAAATCCTGAGCAATTATGGGTATTTGATTTTTCTGATAATCCTGCATTAACTTCATTTACAATTGTTGTAAATAGTATTACCGATATTAATCTTTTCCCTGACTTTCCTGATCAAACAATGCTTCAAAATGCCGTTCAGCTAAAAGTAAATTACTCAAAAAAATATTTAATTGATGTTAAAGATATTGCTAATACTATGCCTGCTGTTACTTTAAGCGAATTGCCACGTGTAGCATCGTTATCGAAGAAAACAGTTGGCAGAGTACAAAACTTTACATGGACAAGAGCTGCTGAAAATCCTTTTCCTGCCTACCAGATTCAGGTTTTAAAACTTTACAATAACGATGTTCTTAACAATCAGGATAATACAATTAATGCCAATATTGATTGGAGCAAGGCACTTACACTGGAAACAGAATGTATTGATGGTGCAGCACAAAACTTTTTACTTTCAATAAGCGAAGGAAGTGGTTTTTATGTATGGAGAGTGCGTCCGTTAGGGAACTTTTACAAAGGAGGTATTACAAATTCATTAAACTGGGGAACATGGAGCAATGCTCCTGCAAACGGAGAAGCAGTTACATTATCGTTATACGATTTGAATTCTGCACATCCGCAATACTTTTACCTTATAGACCAGGACGATAATAAAAACTGGATTTACAGCCGTTCTTTTACCGAAGGTAACAAAATTCACGAGCAGGTTGTATATGCCAATGGACTGCAACAGGCAAAACAAACTCAGGTAAGGCTTTCTTTCGAAGACGATTACAAATTGGTAACTCAAAATATAATCGATTACAGTGGTCGCCCATCGGTAGTAACAATGCCTGTGCCTATTGACGAAACAAGCAGTTATAATCAGGGATATAAAGAAAACCTTGTTAAAAATAGCAACAATCTATACACAGCCGATGAGTTCGACACCGATACCAAAGTAAACACTCCATCTACAGTTGATGAAAACACAAACGACTACGGTTATTATTCAAAAAGCAATGCCGACAAACAAATACCCGATGCCGAAGGTTACCCATACTCACGAACTCTATATTATAACGATGGAACTGGAAGAGTAAAAGAACAGGCAACTCCCGGTAAAGCTCACATGATTGGCGACCAGGCAGATATGCGGCACACAGTTAAAACACTTTATTCGACACCGGCACGTGACGAACTTTTAAGAATATTCGGAAACGAAGCACCAGACGAAAACAAAGTATTAAAAGTTGTTACAATTGACCAAAATGGAGTTGCAAGTATTTCATACATAGGCGAAAACGGAAAGGTAATAGCAACCTGTACAAGTGAAACTGTTACTGATGGAGACCTCGATGTTTTTAATATCAATCAGACTGCATCACACAATATCGAATCAAATGGAAACCTGATTAGTAGTCAACGTATTTCGTTAGCACTTGATAATATTCCAGTAACAATAGATTATACTGTTAATTGTGCAGATGCTCCCGACTGGGGTTCTTGTACTCCTACACCCGATTGCGGATTTAGTGCAAAAATTACAGTTATAAATTTATCAGATAATTCTATTGAAGATGAAAGAACTATCAGCAATGTGTGCATTTCAGTGCCATGTACACTTACTACACTTACTGCCGGAAATTATTTAGTAATTAAAGAGCTGTTTCATTCTGTTGATATACAACAAGCAGCACAAATTACAGCAGCCGAATCGGAAGCAAAAATCCGCCCTATTGTTGACCTTGTTTCTGGTTGGATACAATCTATATATAATCCCGATGATTTTATTCCTTTTTTTGTAAAAGTTAATGAA
>MENC01000220.1:6629-6897 GCA_001768155.1 Bacteroidetes bacterium GWA2_30_7 | reverse complement strand
TCTCCTTCACTCAAATTATTAATAAAACTTGATGTAGGAAGAGTTGTTTCACAAGTTGATGTACCTGAGTATATTATTCCGCTTGGCGGATTCGGTCCAACATTCAATATCCAGTTTCCATTAAAATCCTGAAGGTAAACAGTGTTTTCGTTATCGGAAGCTCCTGAATTGTAATTCAATTCAAGAATGTCGTTTGTACATACCGGAATTGGAATATCAATATAATTTGGACCAGCATCCAATGTATAATTACCAATAATAACCCCAT
>MENC01000220.1:4086-6530 GCA_001768155.1 Bacteroidetes bacterium GWA2_30_7 | reverse complement strand
ATTGATAAGTATAAGGAACGGCTCCGCCAGAAGCTGTAACACTGATTGAACCGTTTGAATTTCCGCAATATTCATCATTAACATTCATTGAATTTATAACAACGGTTGATGTACCGTTTAAGTTAATTGTTTCGCTTGCTAAACATGATGAAGCATCGGTAACTGAAGCTGTATAATTTTCTGCATAAAGATTCGATAAATCTTCAGTTGTACTTCCATCGCTCCATAATATTGCATAAGGTGTTGTTCCTCCCGAAATTGTCATATCTATAGAACCATCATTATTTCCACACGAAGGTTGAACTGATGAAAATGAAAAACTTAATCCATTGGTTTGATTTATAATATCGAACGATTCGTTAATTGCACAACCCGTAGCATCAGTAATTGTAACCACATAATTTCCAGCAATAATATTTGTTAAATCTTCGGTAGTGCTTCCGTTGCTCCATAAATAAGTTATTGGGGTCTGGTCGCCGCTTACAGTGATATTAATTGCTCCGGCTGTATTGCCACAATATGTATTACTTACAACAGCAGTATCAAAAGCAAGAGTTCCAGTGTTATTTAAGATTGTATAAACTCCTGAAATCTGGCATCCTGTTGAACCTGTAATATTTACAGTATATGTACCTTCGGTAAGTCCCGAAATATCCTGAGTTGTGCTTCCATTACTCCACGAATACTGATAAGGAGTATTTCCTCCTGTTACAGTGATATTTATTGCACCTGTTCCGCTGTTGCAGAAATCGTTGGTAACAACATTTGCAGAAATTGCAAAACTTCCCGAATTATTAACAACTGTGGCAGAAGCTGTTGTATTGCATCCATTAACATCTGTAATATCAACAGTATAGTCTCCTGCACTAAGATTTGTCAATATATTAGAATTTGGCGGGTCAAATGTGCAAGTAGCAGAACCATTAAATACTATACCAGTTGTAGGATAAGGACCATCGCTAAAAACTGTTTCTCCATTGGTATTTAATAACGAATAAGTAATATCACTGTCGTCCATACCTGAATTGAAAGTAAGCCTGATAATATCACCTGTACATACAGGTATATCCTGAGAATTGTAACTTCCGTAAGAAGTAAAATTACCAAATAATATTCCATTGATTCTAACCCGAACAGAGGCATTACTCCAACCATCACCATTAAAATCAAACATTTCAAGTTTATATGTGCAGCACGAAACGGCATTATTAGTTGACCAATCGAATTGATATGGAGATGTTCCACCGCCAACAATAACTTCGATTTCGCCTTGTGCATTTCCGCAATTTTCATCGGTAATATTAATAGCCGAAACTGTAACAGCACCTGTAGAGTTGACACTAAATGACTGATTTATGAAACAATTATTTGTATCTTCTATAAAAACTGTATAATTGCCTGCTGCTAATCCTGTTAAATCCTCAGTAACAAAACCATTATTCCATTGATAAGTATAAGGTGATGCTCCTCCATTAACTGTAATATCAATTGTTCCGTTTATTTGTCCACATAAAGCATTTGTAGTAATTCCAGATACCGTAAGATTTCCTGCATCGTTAGGAACTATTGCTGAATAAATTAATTCGCAGCCCACATTATCGGTAGCAGTGCATGAATAAACTCCCGACAACAAATTTGTTAAATCCTGAGTTAAAGCAGTGTTACTCCATAGATATGAAATTGGCGAAATTCCGCCCGATAATGTTACATTAACCGAACCATTACTATTTCCGCAGGTAGCAGCAGTTTCATTAACTGATACAACTGCAAAACTGCCTGCATAATTATTTACAGTAATCTGTCCGGTTTGAATACTGCAACCGCTTGCATCGGTAATAGTTAAAGTATAGTTTCCTGAACTTAAACCTCCAAGATTTTGTGCTGTACTTCCATTACTCCAGTTAAATGAATAAGGAGTTGTTCCACCAGAAACTATTAAACTTATACTTCCGTTATTGTTATTACAAACCTCATCAGTTATAGAAATATTGGAATATTGAAATGCTCCAGACGATTGTATTACATTGTAATTGCCTGTTACACTGCAACTATTAGCATCAGTTACAGTTACTGTATAAGTACCTGCATTAAGTCCCGAAATATCCTGTGTTGTGTTAGTATTAGACCATAAATATGTAGTAGGGTTTGTTCCTCCGCTTACTGTAATATCAATTGCACCGATACCTGCACCACAATTGTCGTTTGTGATAATGAATGAAGAAATATTTAAAGTTCCTGCGCTATTATTTATTGTAATATCTCCTGTACTTACATTGCAACCTGAATTATCTGTAATTATACAAGAATAAGTTCCGGCAGATAAATTAGCTAAATCTTCGGATGTTGCAGCATTTGACCATAAAATTGAGTATGGTAATGTTCCACCTGAAATTGTAATATTAATTGCACCATTTGCCGAACCGCATACTTCATTTGTTATTGAT
>MENC01000220.1:0-4067 GCA_001768155.1 Bacteroidetes bacterium GWA2_30_7 | reverse complement strand
TTGACCGTTTGACCAAACATAAGTTAAAGGACTTGTGCCACCGCTGACAATAAGATTAATGCTTCCTGTTCCATTTCCACAGGTTTCGTCGTTAACTATAAAATTTTCAATATTTAAAGTTCCCTGTTCATCTAAGATATTTGCATTTACATTAAACGAGCATCCAACTGAATCGGAAACCAAACAAGAATATGCTCCGGCAGAAAGATTATATAAATTTTGTGATGTAGAACCTGTATTCCAATAGAAAGTATAAGGAAGAACTCCACCTGTAATATCTAACTGAACCGAACCAAGATTGTTCGAGCAAATCTCATTGGTTTGAGTAATTCCGGCTAAAGCTAAAGTACCGGGAGTATTGATAATATTAACATTTCCGGTTGTAATTGAACATCCATTATTGTCGGTAACTGTTCCCGAATATGTTCCGGCAGTTAAATTATAAATATTTTGTGTTGTACTGCTGTTTGACCATAAATAAGAATACGGTTGCGAACCTCCATTGACAAGAATTTTAACATCCCCATTTGAATTACCGCAAATTTCATTTTTGGGAATAATATAAGTAAATGCAAGTGAGCCAGAATTACTATTTACAACATAAGTTGGAGTTATAAGATTACAACCTGTACCATCGGTAACTGTACAAGTAAATGAACCGGGCAATAGTCCGATAAGGTCTTGAGTTGTAGCACCATTCGACCATAAATAAGTTACCGGAAAAGCTCCACCCGTAATCGAAATATCAATTGAACCATTTGCCAGACCGCAATCTGAATTCATTGCATTTCCATATACAAGCTGCATTGTTCCCGAATTGTTGTTGACTATGTAAGTTTCATGCACTGCACAGGAATTAGCATCGGTAAGAGTAAGGTCAAAAGTAGCGGCACTTAATCCTGAAATATCTTGTGTTACAGCACCATTTGACCAATTATAATAATATGGCATTACTCCACCTGAAGGTGTAATGTTGATTGCTCCATTTGCATTTCCACAATTTTCGTCACTAACTGTAACTGTACTAATTCCAAGAGTTCCTACAAGATTATTTACAGTAAAAGATTGGTTAATAACGCAATTAACAGCATCGGTAATTGTAACATCATAATTTCCTGCATTAAGGGTATTTAAAGTTGCCGAAGTGCCACCATTGCTCCATGTTGTAGAATAAGGTAAATTTGTAGTATAAATATCAAGTTGAATACTACCGTTTGTGTTTCCACAAATTTCATCTGAAATTGTAGAATTTTGAATAGCTAAATCGCAATTTGGAATACAACTACCTACAAGATTTATAATATTATATGAACCAGTTTTACTACAATTATTTGCATCATAAACTGTAACATTATATGTACCTTGCTGTAATCCGCTTATATTTTGAGTTGTGCTGCCGTTTGACCATATATATGTAAATGGTGAAACTCCTCCATAAATTGAAAGTGCTATTGCACCATCAACATTTCCACAGTTTTCGTTTGTAATTGTTTCTGTAATAACCATTTGACTTGCAGCAATTATTTCAAAAGCTGATGCACTTATACAACCAGCCGAATCGGTTATTTGAACACTATAATTACCGGGGCTTAGTGCATTAATATCTTCTGTTATTTGACTTGTTGACCATAAAAAAGTATAAGGTGTTGTTCCACCGCTTAGAGTTAAATTTATACTTCCGTCGCTTGTTCCAACACAACTTTGATTTGTAACAACTGATGAAATTGTTGCTGAACTGCTATTTGGAAGACTAATAGTTTCGACTGTACTACATCCTGAATTATCGGTAATTGTTACAAAATGAGTTCCTGCTCCAACATTAGTTATGTTTTGTGTTGTAGCAGCGTTGCTCCAAAGAAATGTAAAGGGTGGATTTCCTCCGGTAACTGTAAGGTCAACTGAACCATTGTTTAATCCGCAAGATGGAAGTACTGTTGTTACACTAACCACAGACTCATTTGGTTGAGTAAGTGTTACAATTGAATCGGGACGGTCGGCAGCAATGCTAATGCTCCAATTAAATATGTAACCATTGTTATTTGGAATTTCATCAGTAACAATAATTGTCCATGTTCCATTTAAAGGCACACCAACTAAATTTGTAAGCGGGTCAAAAGATTCGTAAGAACCTGCCGGAAGATATTTATCTGTCAGTGTTGCACCTGTTTGCGATACGTAAGTATAAGTAAATTGATTAGCTTCACTTACCATTGTTCCATAAGTTGGATTACTATCAAAACAATATTGATAACCAACTCCAGTAGTAAGAATTTCACTTTGCGAATCGTTTGGTCCGCTTGCTACAGGCTCTCCCATATTTGTAACAGAGCCACCAGGTTGTTGTTTAAGAGTAATTAATGTACCATTTGGTGCTTCTAACTGAATCAGAAGGTCTCCGATAAATGAATGTTCCATTTCCAAACAAATAGATTGAAGTTGGCTAATATCAACTAAAGTTTGTCCGGCAGGTAAACCTGAAATATCTATTGATGTACTATAAGATACGCCGTTTCCATCGGGTAGGAAAGTAGTATCGGCATCGAAAATTGCACCTGCAACAACATCTTCAGCCCAACATCCGTAAGCATCTAAAACCTGAATTAGATAAGTGCCTGATGAAAGACCTGTGATTGGATAAGTACTATAAGCCGTAATCAGTCCTGTAGCAGAATCTTGCAAGTTTATTGAAAATGGAGCTTCACCTCCGGTAATATTAAAATCAAGTTGTCCGTCGCCACTTTCAAAGCATGAAAGGTTGGTTGGTATTGTTTGAAATTCAAGCGACTGATAATCCTGAATATACATTTTAATTGTATCATAACCCTGACAAAGAACTGGTTCGTAAAGCAATTCAACACTTTCTTGTCCTTCGGCAATTCCATCAGTTTTTGCATCAATAATAATTGTTGCAGATGTTTGTCCGGCTGGAATAATAAGAACTGTATCTATTTGTGTATAATCAATTCCGTTTGCAGCCGAGCCGCCGATTTTATAATTGATATAAGTATTTGTTAATCTTGCACTATCGAGGCTGAAAGTAAAACTTGCATTTACACAACCTTCTAAAGCTATGTTATTTGCGCTGTAAGTATTTGCTGAGGCAGAAACAGTTCCCTGAACTAAAGAGCCTTCCTGTAGAAATACACCCGAATCATAAACACCATCACTGGCATCAGCAATAACTAATTTTAAGGTATAAGTCTGACATGGAATTAATCCTGTTTTTTTGGCAGTCAGAACAGTTGTGTAACCGTCAAATTCGATATTTGTAGTTGCTCCTTCATTATCGTTATAGTATTGCCAGTAACTATCTAAATTTATGTTGTTTATTGCAACCGCCACATTTGTATTTGGTACAACAGCAATGTTTTCTTCTCCAACAATACCTGGTCCCGAAATAAAAAATGCAAAAACATCATTAAATGAATAACCTACATATTCGTTGTATTCTTCGGAAGCAAAAATATAATTAAACTCAATTTTGTCGGACTGGACAGTAAAATCGAATTTTAATTCAACAGCATCGTAAGTTGTCATTCCTGAAATAGCATCAAGAAGTGCATTTCCTGGTCCAAAGTTATCAGTGCTTGTGCCGGCAGAAGAATTTGGTCCGGGACAAGTAAAAATTGAACCACTTGTTAAAACAACTCCAGATGATAATGGGAAGCCTGAACCATTAAAATTAAAAGTACCAAACTGAACATTATTTCCGCTAACTGAAGCATTTGTTACGGAAATATTAGAGCCAGCTAAATTATTTCCAAGTTGTTGAGCGTTAAAACCATTTTGAACAGTTAACTGCGAAAAAGCAACAATTGAATAAATTACAAAAATTGCAATTAAAGATAATTTTTTCATACAATACTGATTTTAAGATTTTTATAAATATTGAAATTGTTTAAAAAATTTATTTTATACAAAATAAAATTATATATAAATATATTATTAACCAAATAAAAAAATAAATATAAAAATTTCAATTAAAATAAATATTAAATTATTTGTTATATTGATTTCACATTCAATAAAATATGTAAATATTTCAGGTAAAAATGACTGATATAGTG
>MENC01000219.1:7276-11266 GCA_001768155.1 Bacteroidetes bacterium GWA2_30_7 | reverse complement strand
GGACAGGGCTCGGTTAGTAATGGACAAGTTAAATCAGCTGCTGCTGTTTCTGATTTTTCAAATAGATACTTTACTTTTGGCTCGAAAAACGGGACTAATCCATTACCAATAGAATTATTAGAGTTTACTGCAACTAAAGTTAAAGATTATGTTGAATTAAATTGGTCAACAGCTTCAGAAATAAATAATGCATATTTTACAATAGAAAAATCTTTGAATTTAGATTCTACTTTCGAGGTTGTAAATGTAAATTCTGTTGGTAACAGTAATACTTTGACTAATTATACAGCAACCGACTTAAATCCCTTCAGCGGACTTTCATTTTATCGTTTAAAACAAACAGATTTTAATGGCGATTATTCTTATTCCGACTGGGTTGCGGTAAATTTCAATACAGAGCAGACTTCTGAAATTAATATTTATCCTAATCCGGTAAACAAAACCGAATCTATTTATGTTGATATGAATGGATTAAATGAACAAAGTGATGTGCTGATAGTTGTAAATGATATTTATGGACATGAATTATATAGTAACGTTCATATTATTAAAGAATCCACATCGTCGGTATTTGCTATAAATACGGATAACAATTTATCACCAGGAATTTATTTTATTATTGCAACATCGAATAATAAAATTTATAACAAAAAAATTATAATTCAATAACTTGAATAACAAAATAAGACTTTTCGGAGAGAACACTTCTATCAAAAAATCTAATTTAGCAACTTATTATTTGAATCCGACTTTTTAAGTGTCGGCTACTTAATTTAGTTGCATGATTTTTTTATAATTATCAACTCAAATGTTTTACTATTTCATTTAAAATTTCTTTTTGATTGAAAGGTTTTGATACAAATCCAGAGCAACCGGCTTCTATGCAATTTTGTATTTCGTTTGATGAGCAATAGGCTGATACTCCTATTATTGGAAGTGACGGATTGCTTTGTTTTATTATTTTTATAGCTTCAAGTCCATTAATTTCAGGCATTTGAATATCCATTAGTACAATATCAATTAGCTCTGAATTGCATATTGTAATTGCTTCCTTTCCATTTACAGCAACATTGATTTTTACTTTATATTCATTTAAAATTGATTTTAAGTATTCTACGTTAATAGCTGAATCTTCGGCGATTAAGATTTTTTTATTATGTAATTTTTTTAAATCAATTTCAATAAATTCAGTAGATTGCATATAATTTACAGGATTGTGGGGTATTGTAAAATAAAAAGTAGTGCCAACACCAACAGTTGACTCAAGCCAGATTTTACCTCCAAGTAATTCGGTATAACCTTTAGAAATTGCAAGTCCTAGTCCATTTCCACCATACATAACTGCGATTGAATCGTCGGCTTGTCTAAATCTCTCAAAAATAATTTGTTGCTTATCCGATTCAATTCCACAACCGGTATCTGATACAAAAAATTCAATTTCCTTATTTTTAACTGTATAGCCAAATTTTACATGCCCCGAATCTGTAAATTTTAAAGCGTTTTTAATTATGTTGATTAGGATTTGTTCAAGTTTAATTTCATCTGATGATATGTATAAGTTATTTGTTTCTGATTTGTTTTCGTAAATCAATGAAACATTTTCTTTTTTCACTTTATCAATTTGCATTACCGATAAAGTTTTTTCCATAATTGAATTTAAATTAAAAGTACTGTAAAAAGTTTTTTCAAGATTTACTTCAAGTTTCGACATGTTTACAATGTCTGTAATAATATTTAATAATTGATTTGTACTCGAACCAATTAAGCTTAGAAAATGCTTTTGTTTTTCAATATCAACACTTCTGGATGCTAAAATTTCGCTAAATCCAACAATTGCATTCATTGGAGTACGTACTTCGTGTGATAGATTTGCCAAAAATGCAGATTTTAGTCGGTCGCTCTCTTCAGCCTTTTCTTTTGCCAAAAGTATCTCATTTTCAGCAATTTTTCGTTCGGTAATATTTCTTAGAGCCGATTGTGTTCCAATAATTTTTCCTGAATTATTGAAAACAGGAACAACATTTACATCAATCCAAATTAATGTACCGTCAGTTTTTATTCCCTGATATTCAAATGTAGATTCTACACTTTCTCCGTTCATTCTCTTGTTGTGTCTGTCTTTTAGTTGCTGTTTCCATTCGGGGGCAATATAGCTTTCTAAAGTTATGTTTGGTAAATCTTCAGGCTTTAATCCAAACAGCTTAAAAAATTGTTCATTGGCAAAAACAACTCGACCTTCGATATCATCAACCATTAAAGCATCGTTTATATTCTCTAAAATCATTCTGTTTTTTGACTCGCTTTTTATAACATTTTCTTCAGCAATTTTTCGAACTGTAATATCCTGAATAGTTCCAATCATTGATAAAATATTTCCTTCTTCATCAAAATCAACAGTTCCAAGTCCGTGTACCCAACGCTCTTGTTTATCGTTAATACGCCTAATGCGATATTCTTTATTAAATGGTTGTTTTTTGCCAATTACTTCTTCAAATAGGTAAGTATTTAATAATTCCTTATCATCTTCATGTACAATATCAAGCCATCCTGATACGCTGCGAATATAATTTTTGTCTATTCCGAATATTTCATCAAGTACTTCTGAAGATTCCCAAAATCCGGTTGTGAAATTAGTCATATATGAGCCTATTTTGGCAGCATTTTGTGATTCTCTGAAAAAGAACTCGCTTTGTTTTAATTCTTTTGTTCTTTGGTCTATTCTTTTTTCAAGCTCTTCGTTCATTGTTTTAATTTCTTCATTTGCCGATGCAAATTCCTCATTAATTGAAGCAAGTTCTTCATTAGATGTTTTTAGTTCTTCAGAATATTTTTCAATTTCTTCGTAAGCAGACTTTAATTCATAAACAGTTTTTTTAAATAACTGAGCTTCAGAAAGGTTCTCAAATTTAATTTCTGATTCGGTTTTATAAAAAAGTATTTTAATGTCTTTAATAAACTCTTTTATTTGCTTTGAAATACTTGCAGAAACAATTATTGTTATCAAAAAACTAATTAATAATAGTAGTATAAATACAACCATCAGAATATTATAGCTATTTTTTTCTGATTTTTTTGTATCTATAAAAAACTCATTTGCTTTAGCTTTAGCAAAGGCAGATATTTTATTTGTTTGAGAGAAGATAAGATTATTGTAATCAAATAGATGGGACTCTCTAAGTTCTAATGCTTCATTATCTTTACCGGCTTTCTTTAAAGAAATTACAGAGTCGCAAATTGTCAGCCATTGAAAATAACGTTTTTGAGATTCAACAACAATGTTTTTATCGCCTAGAAAACGCTCATTTATAATGTTTAATGATAATTGAATTATGCTGTCGCATTTTTTTATGCTGTCAACTGCTAAATCGTATTGTATTTTGTTTTCGGATTCTACTGCCCATTTTGTTGTTCGGAAAATTGTAATAACATTAAAATTAAGGTCGCTAACTGCATTACTTACCGTAAAAGGGTGATTATAAAGCTGGTCGGTACTTTTACTTATATTATTGATTTGGGTTAATGAAATATAAATTATAACAATAATAGTTAAAATAATTGCTCCAAAACCAAAAAATATTCGGGTATTAAATCTGAGATTTTTCATTTTTTAAATTAAAAATTAGAACCTGCTAAAAATAGAAAAAAAATTAATCTAATAGCAATTATAGAGTATGAAAAATGGTTTTTTTTAAGTCTTTTTATTGTATTATGAAACAATAGTTTGACTTTATACTACTAGAAAAAATAATCAAACAATACCGCAATATCTTTAGTGCTAATTGGTTTTGTGGCAATTTTGTTGCAATAGGTTTGAAATTCTTGTTTTTCTTCATTATTATAATTAAAAGCTGAAACTATAATTATTATTATTTGTTTGTTAAATTTTCTTATCTCTATTGATGCATCAATACCACTCATACATGGCATACGCATGTCCATAAAAATAAGGTCAATATCGTTTCTGCTTTTACAAATATTAACCGCTTCGAG
>MENC01000219.1:3809-7225 GCA_001768155.1 Bacteroidetes bacterium GWA2_30_7 | reverse complement strand
TATAAACTTTTTTATAAATAATTAATCGTATTCCTTAATTATTTTCTACTTTTCGTAGTCTTTAAAACAGAATGATTATTCTGTATTTAATTCTTTGTTAGCTGAATAAAATTCCATAGTTTGCTTTCTAATAATATCGTTTACAAAGATGAGTTTATATGCAAATTTTACATTGTTTATAAGGAAGTTTGATTGTGTTTTTTGTTTTTTGTAGGTTTTTTAAGTGTAAATATTTATTCTGAAAAATAGGATATATTTCATTATTTAATCTACGACTATTTCTAAAATTAATCAACAGTTATTTGGAATAATTCTAAATAGAGCATATATTTGTATAATGAAATTTACGTACTTTATATTATTCATTTTTTTAAATATTAATTGTAACCCTCAACAAACAATGGAAACAGAAAAAAAATACAATAAACTTTCAGCAGAAGAGGATATGATTATAAATCATAAAGCTACAGAACGTGCATTTACAGGTAAGTACTACGAATTTACAGGAAATGGAATTTATGTTTGTAAAAAATGTAATGCACCGTTATATAATTCAACTGATAAATTTGTTTCGGATTGTGGTTGGCCCAGTTTCGATGATGAAATAAAGGGAGCAATAAAAAAAGTTCCTGATACTGATGGTCTTCGTACAGAAATTATTTGTAATAATTGTGGTGGACATCTGGGGCATGTGTTTGTGGGTGAGCAATTAACACCGAAAAACACACGTCATTGTGTAAATTCGCTTTCGTTGAATTTTATTCCAAAAGATTCGTTAATTACCGAAAATGCAGTATTTGCCGGTGGATGTTTCTGGGGAGTTGAACATTATTTTAAAAAAGTCGATGGAGTTATTTCTACAAGAGTAGGTTACACAGGTGGAAAAACAAAAAATCCAGATTATAAACAAGTTAGCTACGAAAACACAAATCATGCTGAAGCACTAGAAGTAACTTTTGATGCAAACAAAACATCTTATGAAGCGTTAACAAAATTATTTTTCGAAATTCACGACCCATCACAAGTCAACAGACAAGGTCCAGACGTAGGAACTCAATACCGCTCAGTTATTTTTTATGCCGATGAAAACCAAAAAAACACAGCAATTAAACTAATTGAAATTTTAAAATCAAAAGGCTATGAAGTTGCTACTATTTTAGAACCACTTTCAGATTTTTGGGAAGCCGAAGAATATCATCAAGATTATTATGAAAAACATCATAGTTCGCCTTATTGCCATATTTATCAGAAGAAATTTTAATTGTTTGATGTTTCAGGTTTGAAGCGATGCATTGAGTTTGTCGAAGTGTTGTTTTTGCAATCAAATAGAAAATTTAAAAATTTTAAATTTCTCTATTAGAGTTTATACCGAATAAGTTTTTATGTCAGGGCTAAAGCCCCTTCTTTCAGTCTTATTATAACCCCGACCTTAAGGTCGGGGTTAATAGACTTGAAATTATTTGGGCTTTAGCCCTGAATCTTGTCAAAGTTTTAAAAATTTTTTATTCGGTATAATGTCTATTCATTATATATTACTTCGAGCAATGTTTGTCCAACTGCTTTAAGTGTGTTTTTATCAATAACATCCATATTGTCGCTTTGGGTATGCCAATATGCACCAAACTTTGAATTTGTAGTTGGGTCGTGTTGAATTATATCAATACACTGAATTCCTGCAATCTGATTTACATATAAATGGTCGTCGGTAACAGCATTAGTTTTTTGAAAAAGAAAATAATCGGAATATCCAATCTTAGAAGCTGTATTCCACACTTTTTCGACAATTCCGGGAGCATAATACATTGATGTTCCTTCTTTTGAGAAAAAAGCATTTTTTGCCCCAACCATATCAAGTAAAATACCGAATTGTGCATAATAGTTTGGCTTATGCAAGTTTTTTGCCCAGTATTGTGAACCTAAGCACCAAGTATCCTCTTGATAATCCAATTTTTTAAATTCTGGTTGACCATAATCTTCTGAATCGAAAAATATTATATCTACTCCAACAGATGTGTTTTTTTGTCCGATAATTCGTGCAACTTCAAGCAAAACACCAACTCCACTTGCTCCATCGTTAGCTCCAAGAATTGGCTTGTTTCGCAATTCATTATCAGTTTCGTTATCTGCAAATGGACGAGTATCCCAATGTGCTGTTAATAAAACTCTCCGCTGTCTATCGGGCTGGAACTGTCCGATAATATTTTTCGATTTGAGTTTTGTACCATCAAAAGCAGTTGCAATAAAATCTTGCTCAATTACTTCTGCTCCAAATTCTTTTAACTTTGCAGTCAAATACTTTGCACATTCGATATGCTCGTTGCTATTTGGCACTCTTGGACCATAAGAAACTTGTTTTGCAACAAAATTATATGCCGAATCTGAATTGAAACTAGGTACATCAACCGTTTTTACTTCCTTTTTAGTTTCAGTTTTAGTATTGTTGTTATCGCTTGTACAAGAGGAAATTATGATTGCAATAAATAATAGGTAGATTTGATATTTCATTTGTTTATGTTTTTTTGACAGGACTTACAAGCTTCATCTTTTTATAGTTTTTTTGACAGGATTAACAAGATTTACAGGATTTATCTTGTTAATCCTGAAATCCTGTCTAATCTTTACTTTCATTAAAAATATTATCATATCCATATGTGAACCTACGGGTTAACCCATAGGCTCGTGGTAATTTCATGTATTTCTAATTAATAAACAAACCTAAATCTTTTTTTCTAAACATAATCAGTTTAAAGAATATTAATACCACCAATTATAAAAAAATTGTTAATATTTTAGTTATTAACTTTTTGTAAAGCACAAAAAAAAGGCTGTTTTAATAACATATTTTTACTAAAAAAAATATGCGAAAAAATATAGCACTTTTAGCCGGTGGAGATTCTTCTGAATATGTTATTTCAGTGCAAAGTGGCGAACAAATAAGCCAAATTCTTGATAAAGAAAAGTTTAATGTTTTTCAAATTCATGTTAAAGGTAAAGATTGGAATTATTTCGATTCAGAAAAAAAAGCATTTCCAATAAATAAAAATGATTTTTCGTTAGAAATAAATCACGAAAAAGTAAAATTCGATTGTGCCTTAATATTAATTCATGGTACACCCGGCGAAAATGGAATTTTGCAAGCCTATTTCGATTTAGTAAAAATTCCTTATACAACTTGTAGCTTTTTTACTTCGGCTCTTACTTTTAACAAGTTAGCTACAAAATTATATGTAAAAGAATATGGAATTACAACCGCAAAAAGTGTTGTAGTTAGAAAAAACGATAAAGTAAATGTTCATGAAATAGTAAAAATAGTTGGACTACCTTGCTTTGTTAAGCCAAACAATGGAGGCTCAAGCTTTGCAACTACTAAAGTTAAAGAAGAAAACGAATTAATAGACGCAATAAATTTGGCTATT
>MENC01000219.1:0-3801 GCA_001768155.1 Bacteroidetes bacterium GWA2_30_7 | reverse complement strand
GTGTATATAAAATTAAAAATGAGGTAATTGTATTGCCTATTACAGAAATAGTTAGCACAAAAGAATTTTTCGACTACGAAGCAAAATATACACCGGGTGTTACTAACGAAATTACTCCTGCTCGTGTTTCTCCTGAAATAGAAATCAAATGTAAAACACTCTCATCAAAAATTTATAATATTCTTGATTGCAAAGGAGTTACCAGAATTGATTATATTTTACGTGATAACGAATTATATTTTTTGGAAATAAATACTGTACCCGGAATGAGCAAAAATAGCATCGTTCCTCAGCAAGTAAGAGCAATGGGTGGCAATATGACTGATTTTTATACTCAAATTATTGAAAATTCATTGTTGTAATGTATTAAGTGTTCAAGTGTTCGTGTGTTCAGATGTTTGAGTGCTCAGGAATCATTAAACTTTTTTATATTTATAAATTCAATATTTTGACAATAAAAAATAGTAAATATTTGAAAATTATTCCATTTCTTGCTTTTTATTATATCTTTACATACTTTAGCAAAATAAAATCGGTGCTTATTAAATGGTATTAGATGATTTATATAGTACATTTCTAACTCTGAAAAACGATAATCTATCGTTTATTTATCAGGGCGATTTCAGCGACGATATAACCTCAAAGATTATAAATCTTAGTGAGTATAATATTTCTAATATCGGCGAACTTTCAAAAATGAAAAAGAAAGTTTCGTTAATAATGGTTGAATGCTTTCAAAACATTATCCGACATGGAGATGAGATTGATAAAAAAAATAAATTTTCTACAACTCATTCACGAATGTTTATTGCACGAAATATTGGCTCGAATCATTATATAACTTCTGCTAATCTTATCGAGAATGAAAATATTCCTAAACTAAAAGAAAAGCTCGAAAAAATTAATAGTCTGAGTAAAGAAGAGCTTAAATCACTTTATATGGAAATTCTTTCAAACGAAGATATTTCTGAAAAAGGTGGTGCCGGTTTAGGTTTAATTGAAATGGCACGAAAATCGGGCGAAAAGCTTGAATATGACTTCACTACTTTTAATGATAAATTATCATATTTCTATTTACAGTCTAAAATATTGGGAACAGAAGAAAATAACGAAGCACAACAATATTTGCATATTCCAATAAGTATTGCCCGAAATTTTCATTTGAAAGTAATTTCATGGAATATCCTGATGGTTTATAAAGGCGATTTTTCTCAGTCATCTATCTTGCCAATGCTTAAAATGATAGAAAATAATATGTCGAATCAACTTGACGAATTAAAAGTTAAAAAGCTGGTTTATATTGCTTTAGTTGAAATTTTACAAAATATTTCAAAACATTCAAAAGAAGTTGGCGGTTTTCGGGAAGGAATTTTTTTAATGGGACAAAAGAACAAAAGTTATGTAATAAGTTCAGGCAATTTAATTACGAATAACGAAGTTCCATCTTTAAAAAAACAACTTGATTATCTTAATAGCCTTGATAAATCAGGATTAAACGAATTTTATAAGTCCACACTACTTGATGGAGAAGATACTTATAATGGTGGTGCAGGTTTAGGCTTAATTGATATAGCAAGAGAATCAGACGGAAAGCTGGAATACAATTTTGTTCCATTTGATAATAATACTTCATTTTTCTCATTAATTGTAAGAGTTTAACTATGGAAAATATACTTTTTATCGAAGAAACAGAAGAAACCCCTTTAATAAAGTTTGATGCAGAAAAGGGTTTAATGGAAATTTCAGGAAGATCGCTTCCAGAAAATGCGAGTAGTTTTTTTGAGCCGGTTCATAAATGGATGAGCGAATATTTGAGTAGTCCTGCGAAAGATACAGTAATGAATTTAAAACTCGAATATTTTAATTCATCATCTGCAAAGCAGTTAATGCAAATTATTTTACTTCTTGAGCAATTACATTCTAAATCATATAATGTGAAGATTTGTTGGTTTTATAGCCAATCTGACGAATTAATTGAGTCGAGAGGGAGAGAATTAAAAAACCTTGTAAATATACCTTTTGAGCTAACTCAATTTTAAAATTATTTCTTCAGAAACTCTTTATATGTTCTGAAAAGAGGGTCAAATACGTAATATTGTATAATTACAAAATCTCCATTAATGAGTTGTGCATATAATCTATCGGGGTCAAACTCATAGGGTTTACCATCATCATCTAAAAGACCATCGGCAGGTCTTAAAAAAGTTTTTACTGTATTATTTTTCCCATTAACATCTTTTACTGAAATTATAAAATATGGAACAGAAGCTAGTACCGAATCTTTTTTACTTTGCTTAATTTCTGTAGCTAAATATTCGAAATTAATATTTTTAAATCTCGAAATATATTCTTTAACCAATGCTTCATCGAAATTCATTTTTGGAATTTTATTATCCAATGGCATAATATCATATTGATTATTACTGCTTTTGATTTTAAAACCGTTTTCCGGTTTAACAGGCTGTTCAACTGTGATTTCTGAAATTTCCTGAAATTTATAATTAAAAATATTTGTTGCTCTCCATAAACTTTCTTCTACAAAAAAACGAGTGGTTAAATATCCGGCAAAACCTGGAATATGAATTATAAACGGAGTCGATGAATTTTCAAGCATCATATAAGTTCCGTAATTATCTTGCGTTGGACCGCCAACATAGATGGTTTTTACCAAATTTTTATTTTGATAAATTTCAACTTTAGTAGATTGAGCTGCCAGATTTTTAACAACATTATCGAACGAAGACTTTGAAACAGGGGATTTTACATCCATTCTGAATAACGTTTTAAGCAAAACATTTATGGCATCTTTGCGAGCATTAAACTTTCCGTTAACCATCCAATCGCCATTAATTTTTTCAAGTGTAACTTGCTGGTTAACTTTATTTACCATAAATATTTTATCAACTGTTGAGGTATCTGCAATTGCAAAATCGCGAAGTTCTTTTTTAAGAGTACCCGATTTGTTTGTAAAATAGATAATTGCCGAAATAATGATTAATAAAATAAATATTAATATGGTTAAGTTGCTCTTTTTCATTTTTTCTTTCTTTTTTAAATTGCCACTAAGACACTAAGACACAAAAATTATTTTTTATTTCAATATCTTATCGTGCAAATTTTCTTTTTCTAAAATAATTCAAAATTATACCAAATAGTATAACAAAGAATATTGGTAAAATTAAGTTCAGAGTTTGCCAGAAAATCCTGTTATCAATTATTTTGGCTCTATCGAGCAGTCTTAGGGTTACTTCACGAGAACGAATACTGAGTAAACCCGAATCGTCAAGCATATAGTTAAAGGCATTTAATAAAAACTCTTTATTGCCATAAGTTTGTCCGGTATATCTGTCGTATCCTAACGGGAATGGAACTGGTTGTTTGCCTTCATATTTTACTGCATTTCTAATAATATCGGCATCGGCAATTACGAGCATTTTAGTTGGTTTGCTTTTTTCGTTAAAGCCAATTTCTTTACTATTAGCTATTTGTGCAGGAACTCTGTTTTTAAATAAAGATGAAAAATTTCCTTCTAATAAAATTGCAATTGGTAAATTTGGTTTATTAAACAATGAAGGGTCTGGCTCATTTCGAAGAATATCTAAGCTTATTCTTGCCGGAGCATTAACGGCTTTAGAGTATTTTGAGCTAAATAATAAGAATGTTTTTTTAATATCAGGGTCTTCACCTACCGAATCGACAGTGCTTACAAATTCTGTTTTTATTAAATTAAGATTTTTTGTAATCACGTGATTTTCTGACGGATTTATTAATGGAAAATAATACCAGGGTGCGGGTGTAAAT
>MENC01000218.1:36002-40912 GCA_001768155.1 Bacteroidetes bacterium GWA2_30_7 | reverse complement strand
TTATCAACCGGAAGCGGTTCTCAATCTTACTTTTGGACATTTGGCAATGGAAATTCTTCAAACGAAACAAATCCTGTTGCAACATACTCAAATCCCGGCGTTTATACTGTAACGTTGAATGTTACGGAAGGTTCTGATTCTGCATCGAAATCATCAGTAATTACTGTTTATAAAAGTCCGGTAGCCGATTTTTCTTCATTAACTCCGGCAAAGGGTTGTGTTCCGATGTATGTAAATTTTAACGATTCGTCAACAAACGGCGATGGAAATATTATAGAATGGTCGTGGAATTTCAACGACGGTTCATTTACTAATTCAAATCCAAACCAACTTCATTATTATTCATTACAAGGCAATTACACAGTTTCATTACTTGTAAGAGACGAAAATGGTTGTACCGATTTTAAAGAATTTGTAGATTATGTAAGAGTGTCGCGAAAGCCAAGTATGGCTTATTTTGCAAATCCTAATTATGGTTGCGAACCGCCGTTTTCAACAACTTTTATAAATTATACAAATGGAAATGGAAATTTATCTTTTTTATGGGATTTTGGCGACGGCGACAGCTCAACTTTAGTTTCACCTACTCATACTTATAACGACTTTGGAACTTTTGCCGTTTCGTTAACAGCAACAGATTCCAATACTTGCAGCAATTCATATTCGTTTGATGCTGTTAAAGTTGAAGCCACAAATGCTTCTTTTTTTGCAACTCAATTTAACGATACAATTCACGATAATGATACTATTTGTCAGGGAATGGTTTCGTTTTTTAATACAACTCCCGGAAACTTAATGAAATTATGGTCTTTAGGAGATGGAACTTCTGCATTTGGCGATACAGTGATTAATTTTTATTACCAACCCGGAAATTACACAATTACTTTAATTGCAGGAATATATTCGCCCTGTCCCGATACAACTTATTTACATATTACGGTTGATAATGTTAACGCACAATTTGCTGCCGACACTCTATATACATGCGAAGTTCCATTTACTGTAAATCTTACAAATCAATCTGTAAATGCTCAGAGTTGGATTTGGAATTTTGGAAATGGAGAAGCCGACAGCACCAACAGCCAGACAACTCAGGTAACATATACTGAGCCAAAATCGTCAATTATTACATTAAATGTAATTAGTCCAAATGGTTGTACATCAATGGCAATTCAATATGTTACAATTAATCTTCCCGAAGCAAAATTTCATATTCACAACAGTCTTTATGGATGCAAACCTCTTAATCTGAATTTTTCTGATTCGAGCAAATCAACAGAACAAATTGTTGTTTGGGATTGGTTTTTTGGCGATGGCGATTCAATTAATTTACAAAATCCTTTTCATAGTTATACTAATGATGGTGAATTTGAAGCCTTTCTTGTAATTACTAACGAAAAAGGTTGTAAAGACACATCGAATATTACCACTATTAGTGTAGGAAAACCTTTGCATCCAAATTTTTCGATTTCACAAACCGAAGTTTGCAAAGGCGATTCTGTTCAGTTCACTGACCTTACAACTCCGGCAGGATTTGCCGATACGTGGCATTACGATGTGCCTGAACATCATCTGAGTAGTTGCCCTTATGACCCAAATGCAACTTTGGCTTTTTATTCCGATTCAGGTTTAATAGATGTTTCGTTGACTGTAGGATATAACGGATGTTTTTCTGATACAACAATCCAAAATGCTGTAAAAGTAAATGGTTCGGTTGTTTCATTTTCATATAGTTTAGATTGTGCAACGCCTGATGTTTATAATTTTACAGGTAATATTGACGGGGCTGAAACATTCTTTTGGAATTTTAACGATGGAAGTCCGGTTGATTCTGTTCAAATTTCTCCGGTTCATACTTTTTTGCAACAATCGGGCGATTTTGATGTGGTTCTGATAGCAAATAATCAAACAACAGGATGCTCCGATACAGTTGTTAAAACAATAAATGTCAGAAAAATACATGCATCTTTCAGCATTAATGGAATTGATGCAGATACAATAATTGCCTGTAAAAATTTATTTCAGGATTATCAATGTAATTCTCAGGATGAATATACTTATTGCCACGAAGGTCATATCTGGAAATTCGATGATAATATACCTCCATATAACAGGGAAGAAGAAATTGTAAGTTTTGGTTATCCCGTGTCAGGAATATTTCATCCAACGCTTTATATTCAGGATATTAACGGCTGTAAAGATTCTGTTTCAAAAACAGTTGTGATTTATGGTTTAGATGCAAATTTTACTACTGACGTTACAAGCGGATGTTCCCCGCTTACAATTACATGTACTAATTTTTCAACAACTGAAACATTAATTGATTCAATAAGATGGATTTATGGCGATAGTACTTTAGCAACTCTTGACTCAACTCATACATATCAGAATGCAGGTTTGTACAATGCAATGCTTACTGTAAGAGATACATTAGGTTGTTTTGATTCGCACATTGTTTCGATAATTCCTGCAAATCCAAATCCTCAATTTTATAGTCAAAGTTCTATAAAAATTTGTGCCGGCGATTCAGTAAAATTTGAACGTATTTATAATAATATTGACAGCATTTTATGGGATTTTGGCGATAACACATTAAGTAATGATTTAACCAATCCGATTTGGCATCAATACAGCGATTCGGGATTTTATTATGTTACACTTTATGTTTATGAATCGGGCTGTAAAGATTCTTTAATACTCAATACACCAATTAATGTCCAGTCTGTTACAGGTAAATTCTTTGCACACATGAGCGATTTTGAAGCAGATACCAATTGTTATCCACTTGAACTTGTTCTTACTTATAATAAAATTCCAAACTATATTCAGAGCTGGTACTGGGATTTTGGAGTTTATAATGCTCAATCAAATTTGCATGATTCTGTTTACATAAGTTATAATTTTCCCGGAACTTACATTGCCACTCTTAATGTTACAACTACAAATGGCTGCCAGGCATCCGATTCAATGGAAATAGTTGTGAAAGGTCCTGTGGCACAGTTTACAATGAGTCCCGATACAATTTGTAAAGGAGAACCTGTATCATTCTTTATTCGCGATACATTAAATGTTTATGGTTTTGAATGGGATTTTGGAGATGGCGTTTCTGCAACCGGAGACAATGTAAGCCATAGATATAATCAGGTTGGAATTGTTTATCCGGCACTAATTATTACTGCCGACGATGCTCATACCTGCGACAGGTCGCTGATTGATACTTTATACATTCGTAATATTCTTGCAAAATTTAATATTCTAAATTCAAATGACGACCCCGATTCTTCTGGCTGCAGCCCATTCAGCGTTTCAATAAATAATAATTCTATTGGTGATATTTCAAATATTGAATGGAATATTGATAATGTTTTCTCTTCATCATCACAAAATATCTCATATATTTTTCTTGATAATTCGTTACATTTCATTAGTTTAATGATTGAAAGCAACATTGGCTGTTTCGATACTTTAACCAAAAGCGTTTTTATATTTAGTCCCGAAATTTATTTGCCAAACGATACTTTTATTTGTCAGGGAAATACTATTCAGTTAATTATTAAAGATGATTTTGACAGTTATTCATGGTCGCCTTCAAAATGGATAAGCGATACAAGCGTATTTAACCCTTATGTCAGTCCCGAAGAATCAATAAATTATTATGTTTCCATTGCAGATACTAACGGTTGTTTGAATAATGATTCTATTCATATTCAGTACCAATCAAAACCCGAAATATCATTAAATGACACAACTGTAATTATTGGAGAATCCGTATTTGTTGATTCTGATTCTGAAAATGGAATTACTTATTCATGGTCTCCTTCGGAATTTTTAAGTTGCAGCAATTGTGCAAACCCTGTAATTAATGTTCTCGACACCACAGTTTTTTATGTTACAATGACCGATAATTACGAATGTTTTGTGGTAATTGACAGCATTAAAGTAAGTATAAAAGAAGGCTATACAGTTGACCTTCCGGTTGTTTTCACACCAAACGGTGATGGACACAACGATATTATTTTTGTAAGAGGCTGGGGAATAAAAGACCTTAATGAATATAAAATTTTTAATCGCTGGGGACAAGTAATATTTGAAACTTCAGACATTAAAACCGGATGGGATGGAACATATCAGGGAAAAGCCCAAAACTCCGATTCTTATATCTATAACGTAGCCGTAACTTATTATTCAGGTAAAACAGAGAAAAAGGTTGGCTATGTTAATCTTATACGTTGAGGGAAGAGGGAGGAGGTTTGTTGTTTGTTGTTTGTTGTTTGTTGTTTTCGTCATTCTGAACTTGTTTCAGAATCTCAGCTTCAACAACGCTTCATCTTTATCTTTCCCATATAAAATCCTATTAATAACCCTAACCTTAGTCGGGTTCAATAAAATAAACCTTGCCAAAGTTTCAAACTTTGGCAAGGTTAAGAAGGTTATTGAATCTCAGAATAAGAACGTTATTAAATAACAAGATTCAACTTTGTTGTTTCACCGCCTACAACTAAAAAATTAACTGATTTTTCGGTATAACCTGTTTTTGTGAATGTAGCTTTATAGTTTCCATCGGGATTTAAAACAAAACAAAAAGAGTGATTTAGTGAGGTCTGAGAATTGAATCTGTGTGGCTGAGAATAGCATCTGTGAGGTTGGGAATTGAATCTGTGAGGCTGGGAATAACATCTGCGAAGGTGGAAATGGAATCTGTAAAGCTGAAAGAGGAATCTATGAAGGTGGAAATGGAATTTGTTAGGTTTTTACCTCTGTTGGTATTTTCACCAACAGAAGCAATCGCATCAAAAACTTGTTGGTGAAAACACCAACAAGGGCAGGAATAAATAATATTAAAGCTAAAGTGCAAATTTCTTTTACTTTTTTATCGAAAAAAGTAACAAAAACTCTTTGACTGCGAGAAC
>MENC01000218.1:12536-35991 GCA_001768155.1 Bacteroidetes bacterium GWA2_30_7 | reverse complement strand
TTTGAAATGGATTAATTGGAAATTTTCAGGCAGAGCCTGTAGTGATAAATTCGACTGAGGCAGAGCCTCAGCCGAACTGGGAGTGAAATTATAGTAGTAGAAAAAACATCTAAATCATTGCTTTTTAAAGTTTCGTAGAAACGGCATTATGGTTTTATTTAACGCCAATGTGACAAGTCGGGGTGGGAAGAAATCAACAGTTCAGACAGAAAAGAAACAACATCATTTTAATTTGTTTTAACAAAAAAGTTTTATATTTGGTTTTTATAACAGATAAATAATAAATCAACAATAAGTGTAATAAGTGAATGGAAAGTTTCGATTAAAGCTGAAATAAACGTGACGGGTTGTGTTTACTGTCCAAATTTGGCAATTAAACGTGACGGTTACGATTATTGAGATGTTAGCGGACACCCTAATAGAACGACATAATCCATAATTGACAGAATTGAAAATTCCTTTTAAATATACTCTTTCAAAAAAATATTGGACTCTTAAAAACAGAGTTCAGTTAATTCAGTTCCGTTTAAAACGACAACGATATAAAATCAAGAATTTTTTCTTTGAAGAAAAACGTAAAGCAAACTCAACCATAACTCACATAAAACTTACTCTATGGAGTATTTTCAAAGCAGTTGGTTTTGTTTCTTTGATTTTACTTGTTGAGAATTTTACTACTAATTATTGGCAGACACATTTAAGGTCATTTCCAAACTGGCTTTTAAAACTACAAGAAGCATTACCTAAACCGACTTATCCTGACGACAGAGATGCAATCATTGAATTGATTTCTGTTATTGCGAGTGTTACTGGAGTTATTTTAGCTCTGTTCTATCCTATTCTTGCGACAATCGCAAGCACAGCTTACGCAAAAGTTCACGCAAGCATTAGAAATCTTTTGCTATACGAAAAAGAAACTCAAGCGTATTTAAGACGACTTACTTATTTGACGGCTTCTTCAATTACCGTTCTATTGTGTCTTACCTTTGGTTTTCTGCCCGGAAATCTTCTTTTGTCGTTTCTGGCATTTTATTCACTTACTACTTTGTTTGGAATTTTAAAAATTGGTTTAGGAGTTTACAATTTTTTTGAACCAAGCACATTGTCGGGTATTGTTTTCAACAAACTGGCTTATTCAATGAAAAATGTAACAACTGAAGGTGAATATTGGAATGAAAAAAACTTTCAAAATCATCATTACAAACTTGCATTTGAACAAACAGAAAACTTATCCTTACTGACGAGTTTGTGCCTAAAAGATGATGATTTGAAAGAATCATCATTCAAATCAATTTTCAAGACCTCTTTATACACGCTTCAATTTTATCTTATACAAAAACCAAAAATTCCAATTGATAGCCTTTGGTTTCCTAATTCGTATGAACACCTTTCATACTTTGAAAGTGATATGTCAATGCGACAACTTTCAATAAATACCAATACGCTTACGCAACCGAAGGTAAAACCAAATCGTTACTGGCTTGAAGAAAGAATTGTAAACAATCTTTCAAATGGTTTAGAATCGGTTGTTAAAAGCGGACATATAAACGTTTTGGGAGAATCAATTTTAATGACGCACAGTGTCTTTGATTCTTTGAGTGCAATAACAGATTTGAGAACAGGGGAAATCCTTCTTGATAAGCTCTTGACAAACGTTCGTCTAATAAGCAACAAAAAGACGAAAAAAGACGAAATTACTAACTACGATAATTGGAAAGAGGAACTTGGTTGTGTTGAAACATATTGCTATGCAACACTGCGACTTCAAGTTGGCGTATTTGAGACTATTACTTCATTCAACTCAAACAGAATACTCGAGGAATACAAAAAAATAAATTGGGAAAATAAAAGCACAATTTACTCGACAAAATTACTTCCCGAACTTTATGAGACCTTAAATAAATTCCGAGAGTTTGTTGAAAACGAAAGAGAAATAGAGGGGAAACGAATTACACCAGATTGGTATTTCTGTCAGCGTCTCACAGCCGATTATTTAAGACTTGCTAGTGAAAAAATCACTCAATCAATAACTTTTTTTGATTCGCATTTGCTTACTCTTGCGAAGCATTTTGACAAAGAAAATAATTGTTTGCTTGCCTCTTTTACGGCACAAATTGGGCTTGAGATTCTACATAAGTTGCATTATCGAATCGGTTTACTAAAGCAAACTCTTGATGATATTGATAAAATTGAAGTTTGTAAAGGAGAGTTCATTTGGACTAAACCAAACTTTGAAGAAATTGAAGCTAAACTTCTGAAATACGATAGCGATTGTACGACAATCATAGCTAAGAACGTTGAAAAGTTGGCATCAGTAAAATGGAACAATCAATTCCCTGACGTTTTTGCTCATTCGTATTCTCTTCTTTCAAACAAGTTGAATGAGAGTTATAGGAAAAATCAATTTGATGTATTTCAAAAATGCTTTGCGCCATTTCTCAGATCTTCAATTGCCGCGTTTGGTAACTTAAATACTACATTCAAGCATTATGACAGACCTCAAAACATTTCTTATCAAGCTTTGCTTGACCCAATGGAAATTAGCGGTTATGCCTACATATACTCCGCAATTTACAATTCGCCAAATTATTGGGAAGAAGTAAAAAAGGCGTGGGACGAATCATTTTTGCCTTCAAAAGAAAATATTGCCCTGTTGGTTTTCTATTACAGTTACTATAAAACTAATTTATACGGAACTGGAATTAACTACACAAATAAACACCAAAGAGAAAGAACTTTAGCTGATGTAACGCAAGCATTAAACATTAGAGTAAGAGATATTCCTGATTTTCTTGTTAGGCTTTTTGTTAGTGAAGACCCTTATCATCACAATTTTTACGATGTTGCAGAGTTGTTTATTGAACTTTACCTATTCACATTCATTGAAGCAAAAGATTCTACGAGCAAAATGAAAAGAGATATTTTTAGTCAATTGAATAGAAACATTAATCCCAATCCAAATGAGTATGATTTCTGAAACCGATAAAATTTCTGTAAGGTATCATACAAACACTTATGAACCGCCTGAACTAAATTCTCATATGTTCATTGAAGATTTTGGGCGCAATATAGTTCCTGTTTACGGTTCAAAATCAGAAGCAGTAACTTGTAAATTAGAACCCGATAGCAAAGAAGTTATGAAGTCTCTTTATGAATTACTTCCTTCTCATCGTCAGCATTATCGCTCAAGTTTTAACGATATAATTTTAGAAACAATAGAGTACATAGCCCAACATTTGGTTAATAGTGGATTTTTAGTTCTTGAACTTGTAAAATATAAAGATGTCAATGAAAGAGAGTTTTATAAACTTGAATTAATTTATGGCAAGGAAATCAAAATAAAAAAAGATACAATTACTCAAATTATACCTGATGACGTAGCACAGGAATTAGGAACAAACAAAATAGACATTCCCATTGAAAAATGTTTTGTAATTGAGTTCCCTAAATCATTAGGAGGCAAAGAAAAACACCTACAATTTCTTAAAGATTTTAGAGAATTAGCAAAGCTAAGCCCGATGATGAATTTTTTTAATAATCCATTACAAGGGCAAGCAAACTATAATATAAACGAACACCAGCGTTTACACGACATAGAACTTTGGAAAAAAACTAAATTATACAGTTGGCATCATAGAAGCAGTGGAAACGAAAGAATTTCAGGATATTATCACATATACAGGCACTTGTTATTCCGAAAAAATAAAATCAAGCTTCGTGATTATATTGTAGAAGAGCTTTGTAAAATCATCTTAACATTATCAGAAATTGCGCTCGGACAAAAAGCAGAATTAAAAATTGAAGGCTTATTGACAATAGATAAAGTTGAGGAGAAATTGGAACAATGGAAAACGGGGCAATTAGACCCTAAAACAATAAACGATGTATTGTAAAGACAGTGGTATTGAGAAAAAAGGGCGATCCGCTAACAGGCGTTTGGCAAAAGTGGCGGTTCAGTGCTCCGCTGACACATTTGTGGTTAATCAAAGTTTGGTTCTCCGCATCAACATTTGTGGTGAAAATCGCCACCTTCGCCAAGCGCCAAAACGTTGTACATCATGCTTTGACGACCTCCAAGCTCCAAACTGTGGAACAAGAAATTATCTTTAACAATTACAATAAAAATTGCATACCAAACTTTAATTTGATAAATTTGTTCAATCATTAAAACCAAATAATATGAAAAAGAAAATCATCGCAATCGGGTTAATTGTAACTTCAATAGTAACAATTCAATCTTGTAAAAAGGACAAAGCTGATAAAGATGCCGACAAAGAACTTTACAGCGAAATAACAGCAGGCGGATATAGCTATTATCAAAACGGCACTCTTTTGTCTGGTGTTTCGCCAAGCCCTCACGGTTCTTTTAAGTTGCGTTTTAATGCAACTGCATCGGCGGCACTTGACAGCACTGGTGAACTACCAACAGGAAGTAGTTTTTCGACTGGTTCAATCATTGTAAAAGAAATTTTTAGCGGCAGCAGCATCAACCTATATGCGGTAATGAAAAAAGACCCTTCAAATGGAAACGCAGGAAGTGGCTGGGTGTGGGCTGAATTTAAGACTGACGGTTCGGCTGCTTTCAGCACAAGTAAAAAAGGTGACGGATGTATAAGTTGTCACAGTGGTTCACCAAACAGAGATTTAACCAAAACTTTTGACCTGCATTAATTAATTTTGAAGCTTTACTCTGGCAAGCGAGATGTGACGGAAAATATATAACAACCATTGTTGCGAACTTCAACCAGTTGTGCCTTGAACGGGAAGCAGCATGAAAGTAAACAAGTTCAGGACAGGTTTTGCTTCGTTTTACTTGTACTGAGCGAAGTCGAAGTATTCCTTTATCATTCGCTAATTATCCAAAAAATTACTTCAAATTGGCATCCAAATAATTCAAATAAAATTTTACAAAACCAACAATTGAACATTTGAAAATATAATAATGATTATTTTGATAAAACATTTGAATTGTTTTTGCGTGTTAAAAAGTATTAACATTGTAAAAAGAAGTGATTATGAGTACAACTGAAAAAATAGATTTTCTTAAAAACAATCTTTCCAACATGTCGTACACCCTCTTTTAATCGGGTGTACGACAAATTGGACATATATTTATTTTTCCCACATATTACGCAAATTTTCGCTGCCTTTGTCAGGTGTTTTCACCTGACAATGTTTTTCATCTGATAAATAAGGTTTCAGTCAGGTGAAAACACATGACTGAGGCTGAGGTTATCAGCGATATTAGCTGTAAACTTACCTTTAATGGACAAAATGTCGTACACCCTTTTAATCAGGCAATTTTATTTCAGAAATTTTTTATTATCTATAGAAATTGGTTTTATAAAATTAATTTTTTACATTTAAAAAATATTTTTAAAATGACTTTACTAGAAATATCAGCTACGAATAAAACTCCTGAAATTAATTTTAATCACCTTACCGGTAAACTTTTAATTGAAGGTTGGTCAACTCCCGAAGACTCATTTAAGTTTTACGAGCCTGTAATTGCTTGGTTAGTAGAGTACGAAAAAAATCCTGCTACTGTAACCGAATTTAATATTAAGTTAAGTTATTATAATACCAGCTCATCGAAATGGATATTAGAAGTTTTTTACTTTCTTGAAAGAATAAATCGGTTACATCCTGTAAATGTAAGTTGGTTTTACGACGACGAAGATATGCTCGAAACAGGTCAGGATTACTCTTCTATGGTATCAATGCCTTTTAAATTTATTGAAACTTAACACTATAAATAGTACGCAGATTGACACAGATTATTATGATAATCGAAGATAACAAAGAAAAATCAGTGTAAATCCTCTAAATCAGCGTTATCAGTGTTCTATTTTATTTTGAAAAGTCGATTAAGCAAAACTTTTTACATCGCTAACAGTAATTACATTACCACTTAGAATAATAAGTCTTTCGATAATATTTCTGAGTTCTCGAATATTTCCAGTCCAGTTGTGTTTTTGAAGTTCTTCTATTGCCTCTATATCAACTGTTTTAACCGACATTCCATAATCGCAACATATTTGATTTACAAAATATTCTGTCAGTATTGGAATATCTTCTGTACGTTCATTTAACGATGGAACATGAATTAAAATCACACTTAATCTGTGATATAAATCTTCACGAAATCTGTTTTCTTCGATTTCTTTTTTCAGATTTTTATTAGTTGCAGCAATAACTCTAACATTTACAGATACATCTTTATCGCTGCCAACTCGTGTAATTTTATTTTCTTGCAATGCCCTCAGAACCTTTGCCTGAGCCGAAAGACTCATATCGCCAATTTCATCCAAAAATAATGTCCCACCGGTTGCTTGTTCAAATTTACCAATTCGTTGCTTAATTGCAGAAGTAAATGAACCTTTTTCGTGTCCAAAAAGTTCGCTTTCGATTAATTCTGATGGAATTGCTGCACAATTTACTTCAACAAATTGACCATCTGCCCTGTTGCTTTTTTCGTGTAACCATCGGGCAACCAATTCTTTTCCTGTTCCATTATCTCCGGTTATAAGAACTCTGGCTTCGGTTGGTGCAACTTTTTCTATTATTTCTTTGATTTTTGTGATTGATTTACTTTCGCCAATCATTTCAAAAGTTTTACTTACTTTTCGTTTAAGAACTTTGGTTTCAGTAATCAGTGTTGATTTGTCCATTGCATTACGAATTGTAATAAGCAATCGGTTCAAATCCAGAGGTTTTTCAATAAAATCAAATGCTCCTTTTTTTATAGCCTCCACAGCAGTATCAATATTGCCATGTCCCGAAATCATAACAACAGGAGTATCTATTGATTTTTCAAATATTTTTTCAAGAACCTCAATTCCATCCATTTGTGGCATTTTAATATCGCACAGAATTATATCGAATTTTTCAGAATCAATTAATTTTAGAGCTTCAATTCCATTTTCGGCAAGTTGAACCGTATAATGTTCGTACTCAAGTATTTCTTTTAAAGTATTTCTGATGCTTCTTTCATCATCAACTACTAAAATTTTTGACATATATTTTTATGTAATATTTAATATTTAAAATGTAATATTTCGTTGCTAAATCCTGTCAATCCTGTTAATCTTATCAAAAATAATTGTAAATCCTAAATTCCTAAATCCTAAATTCTCTCATGAGTTGTTTTTAATTCATTCTGAATAAAGCTAAATGCAATGCCTTCTTTTATAGCATATTCCGATTGATATAATTTTGAAATATTTAATTTTTTTATGATAAATTTTGTAAAAATACTTGCTAATACAATCATCTCAATTCTTACCGGTTCAAGTCCTTCCATGTTTGCTCGTTCCGAAAAAGTTGATTTCAGAAGAGTATTATGTAATTTATCAAAATCTGAAATTGAAATTTTATAAAAAGCTTGATTTTCCGACTTTTCCTTTTTTAATGCTAAAGAAACCATAGAAGCAAAAGTATCGAACGACCCTGAAGAACCAATCAAAGTTTCAATTTTATATTTTGAAACTTCGCTAAGTAAATCATTAAGTGCAGATTGAAGATAATTCTCAATTTGCAATATTTCAGCTTCAGAAATGGGGTCGGCGGGATGAAATTTTTCGATAATTCGAGCAATTCCCAGTGGGTAACTTTTTTTCCAAAATAGTTTATTATTATTTGCTATAATAAACTCTGTACTCCCACCTCCAATATCAATAATTAATACAGTTTCATTCGACAGGTTTATAGCATTTTTGACCCCAAAATATATTAATTCGGCTTCGGTATCGCCCGAAATAATCTGTACATCAATATCTAATTTATTTTTTACTAACACAGTAAAATCTTTTCCGTTGACAGCACTTCGAATTGCCGAAGTAGCAAAAGCAAATATTTTATCGCAACTATGCTCATTTATAGAGTTTTTGTGAAATTTTAAAGCTTCAATGCCTCGTACAATTGCATCTGGTGAAATTAATCCATCTAAAAATCCTTCTTTACCAAGCTTAACAGGTAGATTTGATTTGTAAACTTTTTTAATATATTTTTCATCTGTAATATCTACTATTAACAGATTGAATGTATTAGTTCCAAGGTCAATAATGCCAATTCGCATATTTGTTTTTTTACAAACCTAGTTGAAATTTAAGAATTTGCAAAAATTGTTACAACAAAAAATTTGGATACCATTATTCAATTTAAGCAGTTTAAAATCATAAAAAAAGTGTAACTACTCACCCGTCCCCTTGCTTATTAAATAGAACACGGATGACACGGATGCTACTGATTTACACGGATTTTATTTGCTTCAGTTCATTGGTAAATATTTTTCTTTTGAAGAATTTTCATTTTTATCTGTTTTAATCCGTTATATCTGTGTTATCTGTGTTATCTGTGTTCTATTTTTTATCGGCTGAGTAGTTACCTAAATTTTATCATAAATGAATCACTGTTGTCCGATACAATAATTCGATAATTTTTTGTAATATTCTAAAAATAAGTATCTTCAATTGCAACGAACTTTGGTTGTTGCAATGCACTGAGCTGAGTCGAAGTGAGCCTGTCGAAACATAGGTCGTGGAATTGATTAATTAGTACAAATTCAGGGCTTTAGCCCTTTTCTAAAAATAGATAATGAAAAAATATACCGAACTATTGCCTATAAAAATAAAAAAAATTATGTACCTACTTGATTTTATTACGTATTTAAAGGCACTAAAATAATGATGGCTTACTTTTTCTTTCTGTAAACTTTTTTTAGGACGAGTCAATAATAATATTCAACCTATTCTGGGTTATTTTCAGCTTTGATTTTCACCTCCGATTACATCGGAGGTTATTCAAATTCAAGCCTTTCAGGCTTAACTTAATGACATTGCCTTAAAGGGATTTAGATTGGTGATTTTGTTATTTTCTACCAATATTTCGTTCATAAGGAACTTATTTCAAATGGTTGTATATAGCAATAGTTCGGTAGATTTTTATAAGGTACTATAAATTAACAGATTATCAATGTATTGTTTTTTATATTATTGCATTGATGCTACTTCGTGGTGCTTCACTGCGTTCGCAATGACGTAACGTGCGGACAGTCAGGGTATTCGTCATTGCGAGAAACGAAGCAACCTTTAGCTCGACGAAGTCAATCTAAAAATATAACGAACTATTAATATAGGGAATATTCTGCATTATAAAACAATGTTGATATTTAAGTTAACGCCAATGCGATAAATCGGAACAAGTCTTGGGGCTATTTTTCTTTTCTAGCTTTTCGGAGTAAGCTCATATATTACGAATTAAAAAATGCTTAATCTAGTTTTAATAATTTTGACCAATTTTCGCCAATAATAACACTCAATTAACTAGGAAAATTAATAAATAGTTATATTTTTGAAAAATTCCTATATAAAAGACAATTGTATTTAATTTAAAACAAAAAAGTATGAGAAAACAAAAATTTACATTTAGTATGATACAAATAATTATCGTATCGCTATTTTTATTGAGTTTTACAGCTTCGTATTCTCAAGAAGTTGTACATCCTCAAAGTGTTACCACTGGAGTATTTCATGGTTTAACACCCGCATTGAAAGATATTCCTGCAATTAAAAATTTAAAAAAGTACGAAAAAAATCGTGCCGACATGAAAGAAAAAATTAAAGAGTATGAAAATGGTTTTGAGCGTAATCCTGATATGAAACGCAAAAACTATTCAGATGCCATAAATGCACTACCAGGAACTCCCGACCCAGTTTGGCAAAAAGATGCTCCTGCAAATAAAGCTAATCCGACCATTGTAAAAAACTTTGCAGGACAAACATCTAATTCATTTCCACCTGATTGTAATGGAGCAATTGGACCAAATCATTTTATGCAAACTATTAATGTAACTTATAATATTTATAATAAATCAACAGGAGCAAAAGTGGCTGGTCCAACTAATATGAATACTTTATTTTCAGGTGTTACAGGCTCAAATTGCAACGATGGCGACCCAATTATTATTTATGATGAATTTGCCGACAGATGGTTAGCAGCAGAATTTGCACTTTGTACTTCAAATAATACTATGCTTGTAGCAGTATCTACTACAAACGACCCAACAGGAACATGGTACAAATATTCGTTCGATGTTGACGATACACCAGATTATATGAAATTTGGAGTTTGGAACGATGGCTATTATATGAGTACAAATAATGGTGGATTAAAAGACGTTTATGTTTTTGAACGAAGTGTTATGCTTACAGGTGGAGCAAGCCCAAAAATGATAGGCTTTTCAAATGCATGGCGACCAAATAGTGGTTTTCATTGTATAATGCCTTGCGATAATGATTTTACTGCTGCATCAGCCGGAGCACCCGGAATGTTTATTACAATTAACGATAATGCATGGGGCGGTACAGATGCACTATGGATTTATGAACTTGATGCCGATTGGACTACAACATCGAACTCTACATTTACAAGAATTCAAACATTATCAGTTCCAGCATTTGATAGTAACTTTGGTTCATCATGGGACAATATTGCACAATATAATTCAACTCAGAAACTTGATGCAGTTAATCAAATTTTGATGTTTCGTGCACAATATATAAACTTTGGCAGTTATCAGACTATTGTATGCCAACACACTGTTGATGTTGATGCTACCGACCATGCCGGAGTAAGATGGTACGAACTAAGAAATAACGGTTCAACATGGGAAATTCGCCAATCAGGCACTTATGCACCAGATGCCGGTCATCGTTGGATGGGAGCAATTTCTATGAATGCAAATCACGAAATCGGGCTTGCTTATTCGTATTCAAATCCTTCAACTAATACTTATCCAAGCTTAAAATTTACAGGACAAACTTCTTCTGAAAATAGTTTGGCTTCAGGAACGTTTGATGTTACTGAAACAAATATTGTAACAGGTACAGGAGCACAAACAGGGGCAAACAGATGGGGCGATTATTCACAAATGAGTGTTGACCCAACAGACCAAAATACTTTTTGGTTTACTTCTGAATACGGTAAATCGGGTACAAAAGGTACTCAGATTATAGGATTCTATTTTAATTTAACAACAAATCCACCAATTGCAAATTTTTCTGGAGCACCTACTACAATGTTGCCTGGAACAACAGTACAATTTACCGACAATTCAACAAATTTACCTACTTCATGGATTTGGGATTTTCCGGGAGGAACACCTTCTTCTTCAACCGACCAGAACCCATCAATAGTATATAGTACAGCAGGAGTTTATGATGCAACTTTAATTGTTGTTAATGGATATGGCTCTGATACAATTACTAAAACTGCTTATATTGAAGTTATTGAACAAACACCAATTATAGAGTTTGTTGGCAATCCTGCAACAATTACAGCCGGTGCAACAGTATTTTATACCGACCAAACAACATTTAGTCCAACAAGTTGGTTGTGGGATTTTCCGGGTGGAAATCCATCTTCTTCGACATTACAAAACCCACAAGTTGCGTATGATGCAGCTGGGGTTTATGATGTAACTTTAACCGCTTCTAACACTTACGGACCCGACACTTTAACCAAAACAGCATATATTACTGTAAATGCACCACCTGCAACTGGCGGCTGGATTGAACAAGCTGCTGGTTTTGCAGAGCCATCAAGAGGAATAAGTGGATTTAGCATCGTTGATGCAAATACAGCATGGGCTTGGGCTTACGATGGTGTAAATACATCTAATTATATCAGAGATTTTACTGTAACAACCAATGGTGGAAATCTATGGACAGCAAATTCAATTACAGGTTATGATGCTTATAGTATTGCAAATATTTGTGCATTAAGCGATTTAGTGGCTTATGCCGGAATGTATCCTACAGGAGGTGCTGGTGGTTATGTTTTAAAAACAACCGATGGTGGTGTTAGTTGGACTCCTCAAACAACAGCAACTTTTAATAATAGTGCCAGTTTTTTAAATTTCGTTTACTTTTTTGATGCAAATAATGGAGTTTGTATGGGCGACCCTATTGGTTCACCTAAAAAATTTGAAGTTTATAATACAACCGATGGCGGCGATACTTGGGTATTAAATACAAATTCAGGTTTAGCAATGACAATATCAACAGGATACGGATATGTAAACGATTTTTGTACAGTCGGTGATAATATTTGGTTTGGTACAAACACAAATAAAGTATATCGTTCTACCGATAAAGGAATGACGTGGGCTAATTCATCTACTGCTTTAACCGAAACAAATTTAGTATCATTTGCTGATGCTTTAAATGGTTTTGCATGGTACACAACAACTTTTGCTGCTAAAAAAACTACTAATGGTGGTTCTACATGGACAACTTATACTGCTCCTACAAATATGCGTAAATCTGATATTTCACGAGTACCTGGTTTAGCAAATACTTATGTATCAGTTGGTGCTGCACAAACTGATTTAGGTTCTTCATATACACGAAATCTAGGTACTGCTTGGGATACAATTGATGCAAGTGCTCAATATACTGCTGTAAAATTTTTAGACCAAAATATTGGATGGGCTGGTGGCTTTAACACAGATGCTACAACAGGTGGAATTTATAAATGGTTTGGTGCTCCAACTTTATATTGTTCTGCAAATCCAATTGAAATTACAATTGGTGGTTCATCAAGTTTACTAGCAGACGTAACCGGAGGTTGGGGAAATTATGTTTATAGCTGGACATCGAATCCTGCCGGATTTACAAGTACTGAGGCAAATCCTACTGTTAGCCCAACAGATACTACTGATTATACAATTGTTGTAACAAGTGCATTTAACGAAGTTTCATCGACCTGTACTATTTCAGTTCAGCCGGTTGGAATTAGCGAATTAGAAAATTCTGAAATCAATGTTTATCCAAACCCTGCAAATGCAGAGTTGAATATTGATATTAGAAAATCAAATTATAATAACTTAAATGTGAAAATTTACAATTTAGTTGGAGAAGTAATTTATAGTCAGAATCATAATAATAAAACTTCTATTAAAATTGATTTAAGTAAATATGCAGCAGGAGTTTATTATGTAGCATTATACAGCAATGCCGAATTGATGAAAAAGAAAATCACTATAATCAAGTAATTTTAATTGATATTTAAAAAGCCCTCAATTGAGGGCTTTTTTTTTGTTCAAACTAGCTGTTTATTATTTTCTCATAGTACTTGCTTGTTCCAGTTTCAAGAATTTCGAGAATAATTTTTTCAATAAATTTTCCAACACCTTTTAATTGCTGTAAATTGTTCTTAATGTTTGAAACAGGCTCTTTTAATTGATTTATTGAATATGCAGCAAAACCATAAGGAGATGGCTCTCCTTTACTTTTTTGAATATAATCAATCTGTTCTAACATTACAGTTATTAAATCATTTTCATACAATATTTTATTGAAAAGATTAGCAGGAATTCGTTGTGGTAATTTGTACTTAGAAATTGCTTTATTAAAAACAGTCGTAAGATTTTGATAATATGTCGCTGATGCTTGTCCCCACTCGCTCCCTGTATATATTTTTTTGTAATTTTCAATTAACCATGGATATGATTTGTTTAAAATATTAAAAAAATAATCTTTTTGCGTTCCTTCTTTCAATGTCATTCCGCTAAAAATAATAAAATCTGCTCCTGCTTGTTTTACTTTTTTTATTGTATTTTCTATTTCAACCTCTGAGTCTGTAATAAATGGAATAACCGGCATTAGAAAAACTCCACAGCTTATGCCATTACTTTTGAATTTGGAGATTGTTTCTAATCTTTCTGATGGAAGTGGTACTAAAGGTTCGAAATAACTACTAATTTCATCGTTTGCAGAGCTAAAGCTAAAATTAACTATAACTTTCGATTTTTTATTTATTTCAATCAATAAATCCATATCTCTCTCAACAAGAGTTGATTTGGTTAAAATTTGAACAGGATAATTATATTTTAAAATCAACTCCAACGCCCTTCTGCTTATTTCGTATTTTTTTTCAACCGGTTGATAACTATCACTAACACCTCCACCAAGAAGAATAAAACTGGGAGTTAAAGGCTTTCGTTTCTTTTCAGGATTAAGCTCTTTATCAAGTATTTCTATAGCATTAGTTTTTATTGTAATATCTTTTCCAAATTCTCCTTTTACATAATATCCATCGGCTCTTCCATCGCAATAAGCACAATTATGCATACATCCACGATAAAAATTCATACTGTAACGAGCTACAAACCACGAATCTATTCGCTTGTGTTTGCTTAAAACTGATTTTGCGTTAATTTCGGTTATTGCCATGTTAATGGATTTTTTTAGTTTTTATTTTTATTCCAAATTTATCATTAATATCCTGTTAATAAAACTAATATTTTTTATATTTTTGAAAACTGATTAGTTACCAAATATACTGAATCTTAGTGAATTTGCGAAGCAAAATTCGCCTAGAGTTGACATGCTGAGTTTATGGTTATTGAGCTTTGCGATGCACTGAGTTTTGTCGAAGTGTCGAAATATCGAAGTACAGTTATACCGATAGGAATTTTTCGTTTTTCTATTCCGTATAGGTATATCTAATCAAATAATAATAATTTTTTATAAATTGCATTTGAAAAAAAGCAATTATCAATCACTGGCACATTTATTGAAAAAATACTTTAATATGTTTAAATTGTTTTTTATAATATTATTTTTTTTATTCACGGATGTTGCATATAACCAGACAAGAGTTAGTGTAGATGGTAAAATTTATTATTTAGTTGATGCAATTGTTGAAAATGGAGATACAATTCCATATATTAAATTACGTGAAATAATTATTCTACCACCCAAAGTATTTACTAGCAAAAAGCAAGAACAAAAATATTTGAGATTAGTAAAGAATATTAAAAAAGTATATCCTTATGCCAAATTGGCACGAAATAAAATGTATGAAATTCATAACAATGTTATAGTATTAAATACTGAATTTGAGAAAAATAAATATATAAAAGTTGCTGAAAAAGAACTTAAAAACGAATTTGAAGATGAACTAAAAGACTTAACTATAACTCAAGGTAAACTATTAATAAAACTTATAGATAGAGAAACCGGTCAAACCACTTATGAAATAGTTAAAGAATTACGTGGTTCGGTTGAAGCATTTCTATGGCAGTCTGTTGCAAGAATTTTTGGCTCTAGTTTAAAAACCGAATTTGATTCAGAAGGTGAAGATAAAATGATTGAAGATATTATTGTAAGAATTGATAACGGTCAAATATAGAAATTTACGATTTAGGATATAAAAATCGTAAGCTCAAACTGGTTTCAGAACATTAAGAAATGCAATATAAACTCCGAAGGAGTTGAACATGAATAACCCCCAATGAAATTGGGGGTTAACAAACAAAATGTGACCTCAACCCTGAAAGGGTTGAACACAAATAATATGAATATTCAACCCTTTCAGGGTTGCTTGGATTTTTGCATTGATTCCCCCAATTTCATTGGAGGTTATTCACATTAGACCTACGGTCGCAACCTATGGTTGTCGTTGGGATTTTAGAAATCTCTGAAACCAAATTGAACTTACTAAAAATCTAATTTATTAATGACGGTTCTATTTTCGAGGCTTTTTTTAAATGTGCAGAATTAATACTTGCATTTAACTCAAATCCAATAAGCAAAATAATTGAATTAAAATATAGCCAAAGCATTATAACTATTAAAGTTCCTATCGAACCATACAACTTATTATATTGTCCAAAATTATTTACATAAAACGAAAATCCTAAAGAAATTACAATGCACATTAATGTTGCAAGTGAAGAACCAGCCGAAAAAAAACGCCAACGGGTTTTCTTTAATGGTGCATAATAATACAAAAATGAAATTACGAAGAAAAACAACAAAACAACAATAATCCATTTCCCTGAAGTTATAATGTAATAAAACAAATCATTTTTAATAATATCTTGTTCTAATAGGTAGCTGAAAAATTGTTGACTAAAAACTATTAAAACAATAGCAATTGTAACTAATAATGAGATAATTAAAATCAAGAAAAATGAAATTAATCTTTGGCTAATCCATTTTCTCGAATCAAATGAATGAAATGTAGCATTAAATGCATTCATTAATGAATTAATTCCATTAGTAGAAAAATAAAATGCTGTAATAAAGCCAATTGACAATAATCCGCCACGTTTTTCTAAAATAATATCTTCGAGTGTAGTTTGAAATGATATGTATGCATTTTGTGGTAATACATCCTTTAGTAAATTAAGTAACTCATTCTGAAAATTATCAATAGGAATATACGGTATTAATGTAAAGAAGAAAATTAAAGTAGGAAATAAAGCCAAAAAAAAATTAAAAGCAATTGAAGATGCTCTTACAGTTAACGACCCTTTTGATAAGCCTTTGATAAAAAATATTCCGACATCATATAACGGGATTTTATCAAATCCGGGTATAGTAACCCGCATAGTGAATTTTCTAATTCTTTCAATTTGTTTGATAATATATGAAAATTGAGATAGTTTTTGCATAAAAAAACTAAACTGCTTTTAAGCTAAGGTCAAGGCTATTAACATGATGTGTTAATGCACCAATTGAAATAAAGTCCACTTCACAAGCTGCATAATCGGCAATAGTTTCTAATGTAATTCCACCAGACGATTCGGTTTGGTATTTTCCATTAATTAATTTTACAGCAATTAAAGTATTTTCAATATTAAAATTATCAAGCATAATTATGTTTACTCCACCATGTTTTAAAATTGTTTCAATATCTGTAATGTTTCTGGCTTCAATTTCAATTTTTAAATTTAGATTGGTTTTTAATAAATAATCGTTTGTCCTGGCAATAGCTTTTTCAATTCCACCTGCAAAATCTATATGATTATCTTTTATCATAATCATATCATAAAGTCCCATTCTGTGGTTAATACCTCCGCCAATTCTGACGGCTTCTTTTTCGAATATTCTAAACCCGGGGGTAGTTTTGCGAGTATCTAAAATTTTAGTTTTATAAGGTTTGATTTTTTCAACATAAGTATTTGTTGTAGTGGCAATACCACTCATTCGTTGCATTATATTCAGAATTAATCTTTCTGATTTTAAAATGGATTGAGCTTTTCCGGATATCTCAAATGCAATATCACTTACTTTAATTTTTGAACCATCGTTAATAAAAATATTAATTTCTAAAGTGTTATCAATAATAGAAAATACTTTTTTTGCAATTTCAATTCCTGCAATTATTCCGTTTTGCTTTACAATTAATCGTGCTTTGCCATATTGTTCAGATGAAACGGTTGCAAGTGATGTGTGGTCGCCTTTTTCAATATCTTCTTGTATGGCTAATTCTATTAGCTTTTCGAATAAAATATTATTCATTGCTTTCTTCAATTCTCAATTGTTGAATATAAGGCGTTTTGTTATTGTTTTTTACAAGAAAATAAACTCTAAATGTTTTAGTCGAAGTAATTAAATTTCCAATCGCATATTTCGCTCCGTCTTTACCTCCTTTGTGCATCATTTTGAAGTCAGTAGGAGAGTTGCTAGAGAAAAAGTCTCGTAAAATTATTTCAGCTTGTGATTTGCTATAAACATCTTCTTTATTTATAACTGTCATTTCTACATTTGTATTAAAAAATTTTGCAAGCTCAGAAGAGTTTCCCGATTTAAGTGCAGTTTGAATGCCTTCAGGGATTTCTTGTGAAAAAGTTACAACTGAAAAAAAAAGAAAAATTAAAAATAACGATATTTTATTCAATTTGTTCATTTAATGAGTTTTAAATAAAGTATTTTTACAAATATTAAACCAAAATTACGGAATTTAATTGCTCAAAGCAAATTTATGTTGATAATGTGTTAATTTGTTGATTTACTGAAAGTGTTAAATTAGGATATTATTATTTTTACTAAATTTGGATTTTATTATAGGCGATAAAAGAATTAGACGCGGATTTTTTCTGATAATTATAAATAAAAACTCAATGGTTAAATTGCTACATTGTTAAATTGTTAATTTGGTGTCTTAGTGTCTTTGTGTCTTTGTGGCAAATAAAAAATCATAAAAATCAGCGTATATCAGCGTCTAATAAAAATATAAACACATAAAAAATGAAATTGAAATCATATAAAATACCGTTAGAAATTATCGAAATGGATGGCGATGGTTATCATCTACTTGTGAAATGCAAAATAAACAAATTGAAAAATTGTAATCTTGTAATTGATACAGGTGCTTCAAAAACTGTTTTTGACAAATCTGCAATATTCGATTTTGTTGAAATTATTGAAAACGACCAAGAACTACATTCAGCCGGTATTAATGCCGATTTTATGGAAAGCTATTTCTGTAATATTAAAAACTTAACAATTGTTGATTTTAAAATTAATAATTTTCAATCTGTACTTATTGATTTGACTAATATAAATGAACTTTATTTGAAAACTATTAATAAAAAATTGACGGGATTAATTGGAGGCGATTTTTTAATGGAATATAATGCTGTGATTGATTATAAAAAGAAAATATTAAAGTTAAGCTATTAGAAGGACATTGAGGCTCTCGAAATGTACGATTTACGGGCATTGAGGCTCTCGAAATATACGATTTAAAATTTGAGAATGATTAAAAATTCTTTACATTTTTATCAGAAAATAAGCAAAATGATTCATACTTCTTCAAAGAAAATATCATTAGCAATTGCATTAATATCAGTCTTTTTGATTGTATTATTTGCAGTTGTAACAATTGTTTTTTTTGATTATAAATGGATAATTATTACATCAGAAATTTTTGTGGTTTTTATAATTGTTTTTGTAATATCAAATAAACTAATTTCTAATCTTTTAGTTTCTAAAGTTGCGCATTTATATAATGCAATTCTTAATAAAGATTTAAATGCTACAAATTTATCTGAAAACTTAAAAGATAAAGAATTATTATACGATACAAAAGAACTAGTAAACGACTTAAACGACAATCAATTAAAAGAAATTTCAGATTTAAAAAAATTAGAAATTTATCGTCGCGAATTTATTGGAAATGTTTCGCATGAATTAAAAACTCCAATTTTTAACATTCAGGGTTATATTCTAACACTTCTCGAAGGTGGACTCGAAGATTCAACAATTAATCTTAAATATCTTGAACGAACCGAAAAAAGCATAAACCGCTTAATTACAATTGTTGACGATTTGGAAGCAATATCTAGGCTCGAATCAGGAGAATTAAAACTTGAATACGAAAGATTTAATTTATATCAATTAATAAGTGATGTTTTTGAATCGCTTGAAATTGCTTCGTCTCAGAAAAAAATAAAACTGCAATTTGAAAAATATTTAGACAAATCTACTTCTGTTTATGCTGATAAAAAACGCATTACACAAGTTTTAACTAATTTAATTTCAAATTCAATTTTTTATGGTATTAATGACGGTTTTACTATAATTAATTTTTTTGTTATTCACCCTCAAGTAATGATTGAAGTTAGTGATAATGGAATAGGTATAGAAGAAAAACATTTAAATAGAATTTTCGACCGTTTTTATAGAGTTGACAAAAGTCGTAGTCGTGAACAAGGCGGAACAGGTTTGGGATTATCTATTGTAAAGCACATTATAGAAGCACATAATCAATCGGTTAGTGTGCGGAGTAAAGTAAGTGAGGGTACATCGTTTACTTTTACTTTGCAGAAAGCATAATTAAAAACCGATATATATTTCAATAATAGTTCGGTATATTTTGAGATTGACTTCGTCGAGCTAAAGGTTGCTACGTTCCTCGCAATGACGAAGAGTCTGGCTGTCTGCATATTACGTCATTGCGAACGCAGCGAAGCACCACGAAGTAGCATCAATGCAATAATATAAAAAACAATACATTGATAATCTCCTGATTAATATCGCTTTATAAAAATCTACCGAACTATTGTATTTCAATTAAGCAATTGAATTCTTAAATTTTCATAAAACCTCTATTATTACCCTCATATTTTGTACTTTTGAAAAATGCTTAAAAAGCTTAAAAATATTATTTCGATACTGCTGGTTTTGATTTTGCTCATGCCATCAATAGTTAAGCTTGAGCATAGTCATGAGAAGTTCATTTGCAATTCAAAAAACCTAAAACATTTACATACTTTTCATCAGCAGTGTGAAGTTTGTAATTTTGAATTTTCAGTGTTTCTATCAGAAAAAGATGATATTGCTTTAGAGAAAACTGAACTAACCGACAGTTATACTAACTGTTATACTGCTTTAAACCTTCCCAACCTTTCTAAATACACATTTTTATTACGAGCACCTCCTGTTATATAATTCACAATCAGTAATTATTTAGGATTACTGAAAATTATTTTGTATAACTTAAATCGTATTAAAAATGAAAAAAATATTTATAACAATATTTGTATTAATTGTATGTAATACAAACGTATTAAAAGCATCAAACAATTCATCAACTGGTAAAACAACACTTTCGGGTAAGATAACCGATAAAAAAACAGGAGAAGCAATGCCCGGAGTTTCTATTTATATTCCCGATTTAAAAACAGGAACATCATCAGATATAAATGGAATTTACGAAATTCAAAACCTTCCTCAATCCAAAGTTCTAGTTCAGGTTAGTTTTATCGGATATAAATTAATTGCAGAATACATTGATTTATCCAAAATTACAACAAAAGATTTTACACTCGAAGAATCTGTAGCCGAATTAAACGAAGTTGTTGTAACCGGGCTTTCGCAATCTGCCGAAAAAAACCGAACTTCAACTCCAATTTCTACAATATCGCCAATTCAATTAAATCAGATTTCATCTTCAAATATTATTGATGCAATTGCAAAACAACCTGGAATATCGCAAGTTACAACCGGCTCGGGAATTTCAAAACCTGTAATTCGTGGACTTGGTTATAACCGTGTAGTAGTAGTAAGCGATGGAATCAGACAAGAAGGTCAGCAATGGGGCGATGAACATGGAATTGAAATTGATGAATTTTCTGTAAATAAAGTTGAAATTTTAAAAGGTCCTGCAAGTATAACTTATGGTTCAGATGCTATTGCAGGAGTAATTAATATGATTTCTGCACCAACATTGCCTTATGGAAAAATTAAAGGGAACATTCTGTCTAATTATCAAACGAATAACGGTCAAATTGCTTTGTCGGGAAATATTCAAGGTAATCAAAAAGGATATATTTGGGACATTCGTTACAGCAATAAAATGTCACATTTTTACAAAAATAAATACGATGGATTCGTGTATAACTCAGGCTATAAAGAAAATAACTTTGGCGGAATAATCGGCATTAACAAATCTTGGGGCTATTCTCATTTACATTTTAGTACTTACAATTTAACACCCGGAATTATTGAAGGTGAAAGAGATAGCGTAACTGGTCAATTTATAAAACCTATTGCACTGAACGATTCTACAGAAAGTAACAAAATTGTTACATCGCAAGATATGAAATTGTATAAAATATTTACACCTTACCAAAAAATTCATCATTATAAAGCTGTACTAAATAATAATTTTGTAATAGGAAACGGAAGTCTAAAATTCACAATTGGTTATCAGCAAAATAGGCGTCAGGAATATGCCGATATTCTGAATGAAAATCAATATGGATTATATTTTTTATTGAATACAATCAATTATGATTTTAGATATAATTTTTCTGAAAAAAATAATTTAAACTTATCTTTTGGAACAAATGGAATGTATCAGCAATCAATGAATAAAGGTGCTGAATTTTTAATTCCCGATTATAATCTTTTCGATATTGGTTTTTTTGGAGTTATTAAAAAGTCCTTTAATAAGTTAGACCTAAGTGCAGGTTTACGTTACGATTCGAGAAACGAAACAGGAAAAGATTTATTTTTGGATATTAATGGTGAAAAAACTGAAACACAAAACGCAAATTCATATCATCAATTTAATGCATTTAAATCAGTATTTACAGGAATTTCGGGCAGTATTGGAGCAACTTATCAATTTACCGAATTACTTTTTTCAAAAATTAATTTGGCAAGAGGTTTTCGTGCTCCAAACATTGCTGAAATTTCGGCAAACGGTGTACACGAAGGAACTACTAATTATATAATTGGCGTTCCTACTTTAAAACCAGAAAATAGTCTTCAGGCTGATTATGCAGTTGGATTAAACTCTCAACACATTACTACTGAGGTAGATTTGTTTAGTAACACAATAAATAATTATATTTTTCTGGGCAAGCTTCAAAATAATTCAGGAGGCGACTCAATTACTGATGGTTTTAGTACATTTCAATATTCACAAGGTAAAGCAAATCTGTTAGGCGGCGAAATAAGTATTGACGTTCATCCGCATCCTTTGGATTGGTTACATTTTGAAAATTCGTTTTCTTATGTGCAATCAACTCAAAAGAATCAACCCGATTCAACTAAGTATCTGCCATTTACACCAGCTCCAAAGTTTTCATCAGAATTAAAAGCAAATCTGAAAAAACTTTCAAAATCGCTAAAAAATTCATACATACAATTAGGGTTAGATAATTATTTTACGCAAAATAAATTTTATTCTGCTTATGGAACAGAAACAGCAACTTCTGGATATACATTACTGAATTTTGGAATTGGAACAGATGTAGTTTCAAACGGAAATACTTTATTTTCGCTTTATATTAGCATTAATAATCTGACAGATATTGCTTATCAAAATCATTTAAGCAGATTGAAATACGAAGCTGAAAACCATGCAACCAAACGAATCGGCGTTTACGATATGGGACGAAATGTAAGTTTTAAATTATTGATACCGATTGATTTGAAAAAGTAAAAAAATCTCGCTCCGACTCTTTTAACGACATCAAATTCGAGACAATTATGAGAAGCAAAGTGCTATTTTACATTTTAATATACTTTTTCAAAACTTCACTAAAATCACTATTACTAACAATTTTTAATGCACTAATATTTAATAAAATAGCAGCATTAAGGTTTTCATCATTATCGTCGATAAAAATTGTTTCGTCAGCAATCAGATTATTTTCATCTAAAACCAATTTAAAAATTGCTAAATCGGGTTTTCGCATTTTAATTTGATGTGAAAAATATGCTTTTTCGAAAAGTTCTTCCAATCCATTTGTACTGAATTGTTTTGAAAAATCTGCATTGTAAATGTCGTAATGGATTATATTTGTGTTACTTAATAAAAACAAACTATAAGTTTTACTTAATGATTTTAAAGTTTCAATTCTGTTCGATGGAAAATCCAAAATCATAGCATTCCATGCGTTATCAAATTCATTATCAGAAATATTGATATTTGACATTTTTCGAATTTTTGCTCTGAAGTCTTTTGGCAAAATTAATCCCTTTTCAAAGTCGTGAAAAAAATCGTTAAGCCAGTAATTATTAAGAATATTTCCAAACTCGCTAAAGCCTAATTTTTTAAATTCATCAACAGATTTTTGAAAATCAATATTTAACAAAATTCCACCAAGGTCGAAAATCAAATTTTTTATATTTTTTTCAATTATCAT
>MENC01000218.1:7249-12504 GCA_001768155.1 Bacteroidetes bacterium GWA2_30_7 | reverse complement strand
TAACATGCAGACAGCCAGAATCTTCGTCAGTGCGAGGAACGAAGTCAATCTCAAAAATATACCGAACTATTAATCATAGAATGTTTTAAAATTCACGAATTAGTGGCTAATTAATATTTGCAAAATTAAATATAAATGAATGTAAACAATAAAAATTGCACTTCAATTTGGATAAACTCAAATGGAAATGTTGAAGTAATCGACCAGCGATATTTACCTTTTGAATTTAAAACGCTGGAATTAAATTCGGTTGACGAAGTCTGTTTTGCTATTAAAGAAATGATTATCAGAGGAGCTCCACTTATTGGTGTTGTAGCTTCATTTGGAATGTATTTGGCTGCAAAAAATTGTGAATCGGACAATAACTTAGTTTTTGATGCCAATAAATTAAAACAAACTCGACCAACCGCAGTAAATCTTCAATATGCAGTTGATAATCAGCTTAAAGAACTTATAAAAATTTCTGAAAAAACCGATAGAATTAGAAAATCGTTTGAAATAGCCATAAACTTCAGAAAAGAAGAAATTCATAATTGTTTTAATATTGGAAAACATGGATTGGAAATTATTAAAGAAATATCAAAACGAAAAAATGGTGAAACAGTAAATATTCTAACCCATTGTAATGCAGGATGGTTGGCTTGTGTAGATTACGGAACTGCAACTGCACCAATATATCTCGCTTTTGAAAATAATATAAAAGTTCATGTTTGGGTTGACGAAACAAGACCTCGAAATCAAGGTGCAAGGCTTACAGCATGGGAACTCGGACAACATGGAATTGATTTTACACTTATTCCTGATAACACAGGCGGACATCTTATGCAACACGGTATGGTTGATATGGTTATAGTTGGTTCTGACCGCACTACATCTAACGGCGATGTTGCAAATAAAATCGGAACTTACTTAAAAGCACTTGCTGCTTACGATAATAATGTACCGTTTTATGCTGCACTTCCAGCCTCTACAATTGATTGGAATCTAACTGATGGAATTAAGCAAATTCCTATTGAAACTCGTAATGAAGATGAGGTTAAATATATTGAAGGTTTTGAAAATAACAAACATACAAAAACTCTGATTTGTAATGAAAATGTGAAAGTAGCAAATTATGGATTTGATGTTACACCTGCAAAATATGTAACTGGATTAATTACAGAGAAAGGTATTTGTAAAGCTAATAAACAAGATATTTATAAATTATTTGAAAAAGTATAGCCTCAAAATCTATTCAAGCTATTGCCAGATACTGTTCTTATGATAAAAGAAAAAAACCTAATTTTCAGCAAGATATGGAATCAGCATTTTGTTAACTTGACGCATATGCCCATCGGGACAAAATATTGATAGATAGATAGTTTCCGCTTTAACAATAGTTCCGTTGGCACGTAATATTTTTTTTCGGTCAATAGTGAATCAGTATATAAAAATTTTACAATTTGAGTTAATTATTTAAAATAAACCCCAAGTTAATTCAGGATTTAATTAGCTAACCAATATTTTTCCAGTCATTTTTTCCGGAATTTCTAATCCCATTATTTTCAATATTGTAGGAGCAACATCGGCAAGTATTCCATTTTCAATTTTTTTGTATTTGTCTGAAATTAAAATACATGGAACCGGATTTAACGAATGTGCTGTATTTGGTGTACCATCATCGTTAACAGCATAATCGGCATTTCCATGGTCGGCAATTATCATAGCCTGATAGCCATTTTCTACTGCCGTTTTAATAATTTCTCCTACACATTGGTCAACGGTTTTTACAGCTTTTGTAATGGCTTCATATATTCCGGTATGCCCAACCATATCGCCATTTGCAAAGTTCAAACAAATAAAATCAATTTCTCCTTTTTTGATTTCAGGAATAATTGCATCTCGTACTTCATAAGCACTCATTTCGGGCTTTAGGTCGTATGTTGCAACTTTAGGAGATTGAACTAATAGTCGTTTTTCGTTCTCAAATTCTTTTTCACGACCGCCCGAAAAGAAAAATGTAACATGTGCATATTTTTCGGTTTCAGCAATGCGTATTTGTTTTTTGCCATTTTTTGCAAGCACTTCGCCAATAGTCATTTCCACATTGTCTTTATCGTAAACGACTTTTACATTTTTGAAAGTATCATCGTAACGTGCCATTGTAACATAGTAAAGCGGAAAAGTTTTCATTTCAAATTCCGGCATATCTTTTTGTGATAGTGCAATTGTAATTTCTCGCAATCTATCGGTGCGAAAATTGAAGCAAAAAAATACATCTCCGGCTTTAATTTTTCCAATTGGATTTCCGCAGTTATCGACTTTTACAATAGGTTTAATAAATTCGTCGGTAACTCCGGCTTCATACGATTTTTGTATAGATTTTACAATGTCTAAAGTTGGTTCTCCAATTCCATTAATTAATAAATCGTAACCAAATTTAATTCTTTCCCATCGTTTATCTCTATCCATTGTGTAGTAACGACCTACAAGAGATGCAATTTTTCCGTTCGATGCTTTTAAGTGATTTTCCAGTTTCTGAACAAAACCTAATCCGCTATGTGGGTCGGTATCGCGACCATCGGTAAGTGCATGAATAAAAACGTTTTGTAAACCATATTCTTTTGTAATATCGCAAAGTTTGTATAGATGCGAATCCATAGAATGAACTCCCCCATCTGACACTAATCCAATGAAATGAACATTTTTATTATTATCTTTTGCATATTGAAAAGCTTTGATAATTTCAGGATTATTAGAAATTGTATTATTACGAATATCAATATTTATCCTTACAAGGTCTTGATAAACAACTCTTCCAGCACCAATATTCGTGTGTCCAACTTCGGAATTTCCCATTTGCCCATCGGGAAGTCCAACATTTTCGCCGGAAGTTAGAAGTTGAGAATTAGGATATTTTGCTTTAAGTGCATCAATATTTGGAGTTCCGGCATTAAATATTACATCAGATTTTGTTCTATTTCCAATTCCCCAACCATCAAGAATCATTAAAAGAAATTTAGTATTTTCCATGAAGATTAAATTTATTACAAAGTTATTAAATTAGAATCAATAAATTAACTTTTTAAGCAGGATAGAATAATGAGTTTAGTCGAAGCACTATCGAAATCACCATTAATTTAAGGGGAAGTTATTTTGAAATATTCACTAATTTGTAATTGGACTGAATTTCCTGAAATGCTTTTTCAATTTGTTCATGCTCATTTTCGGAAATAGAATGCGTTTCGCTTTTTCCATTTCTTCAAAAAATGTAATCTTATCCTCTCCTTATAAACACTAATTATTCCTCGGTTTTTTCCCTTCTCTCATGTTAGCAGAAACTCGCATTTTCCTTTGATTTCTATTCCAGATAACCAAAATATATCCTCTGTAAAAATATCTGAATGGATAAACTAAAAAATGAACTAATCGGGTAAATGGAACTATTCCAATAATTGAAAATGCAGATATAATATGAATTTTTACAGAAAGTGGTGCAATATTAACAGCTGCTGTATCGGGTGAAAACAAAAGTACTGATTTCAAATATGGAGACATTACTGAAGCAAACCATGATGTACCCCAACGATGAAAATAAGCTACCCACAAACCTGAAATAATTTGTATTAATAAAATGATATACACTACGTAATCCATTTTAGAAGTAACGATTTTAATTCTTTTGTTTAGTAATCGTCTGAAAATTAATATTGTCAAACCATAAAGAGTTGTTAATGCAAATCCAAATGCAGCAATTTCAATAATTAATAATCTCATTGTTTGACCATTCCATGCAAGTACTGACGATGGAAACAGTAATCCTGTTAAATGTCCGGTAAAAAGAAACATAATGCCCCAATGAAATGGTCTAGTACCATAAAATAATGTATTATCTTCGAGTAACTGAGAAGATAGTGTCGAATATTTATAAGAAGTATAAATGTATTTAAAAATTGTTCCTATTAAAAAGATTGCTATTACCAGATATGGTAAACCGATAAAGAAAAAATTATTCATGTTGTTTATATTTTTATGTTTATATTTTTATTAGACGCTGATTTACACTGATTATTATGATTTTATTCTTGCCACACTTCGACTCGCTCAGTGCATCGCAAAGACACAAAAGCACTAAGTTACACCAAATTATCCATTCAACAATGTTAAATTTTTTCGTATCATAATTATCATAATAAATCTGCGTCATAAGATTTAATACTAATCAACGTTTTTTGTTTGAATTGCAACCGCTGCAATTAATACTTTCTAAAAAATTTGTTTTGTCGTTATTTAATACTTTAAACTGCTTATAATTAAGGTTTTTGAAATCAGACTCCATTATACAAAGCAATAATTCCAAAGTAGTTTTATAAACATTCGATTCGTCTTTAAAATTTTTAAGTATCTCTTTTAAAGCGGGAATCATTATTGAATACGCCAATTCCTCAGCAAATGCCCTGTCTTTTATTTTAGGCAATAATTTGAGCATATTTGGCAAATGGTCGGCAAGCTCACAACCACATTCGTTTCCGGCATTAATATGTTCGTTTCTCAAATTTACAAGAAATGCTCCTCGTTTGTAGTCTTCGCCAAAAAGTATATAACCAATATCAAGGTAACATAATGCCTGAACATCGAATGTACGAATATAATATTCCCTTTGTTCATCAATAGAATGAGTGTTTACAAATGTTGAAAAACGAGCTATTTTATCGTTATATAATTCGTATTTTTCGTTAACAATTTGTTTAACCAATGGAATAGTTCCGACAAGATTATCCTGCTCGGGATATGTAAATAATTCTGCAAGTAAAGTGTAGTGATTCATTTTTTTAATTTCTTTTTTTTGCCACATTTCGACATGCTCAATGCACCGCAAAGGCTCAAAGACACAAGGTTTCTCCAAATAATTTCTATTAATTTCAACTTATATCTATTTATATCTTAATATTTTCTAAAAGATTGCTTCGTGCCTCGCAATGACGAGTTCGTTAGCAACCTCAACTTCAAACTTCAAACAATTTATCAATGGAACAATTTAACAATGGAACTTCTTCTAAAAACCCCTCTCCGGTTTGTTGATAATTCCAAAACCAGTATTACCTTTCACATCGTCGGTAGCTTCAAGCATTTCGATTGCTTCTTCGCGGTGTGCAGTTGGAATAACAAAACGTTGGTCGAATTTTGCAAGTGATGTTAATCTGAAAATTGCATCTGCTGTTTCGGCATTAATACCATAATTATTCATTAATGCTGATGTTTCTTTATTGTCAACA
>MENC01000218.1:0-7239 GCA_001768155.1 Bacteroidetes bacterium GWA2_30_7 | reverse complement strand
TTTTAAAGGTGGTCTGACGTCTTCTGCTTTTCCCCATAATGATTCAGTAACTGAATTATATACATCATTATTCATAGTTCCCATAGCCGGAAGTAGTGGCGGAACATAAAACAAATTTGGCAATGTTCTAAATTCTGGATGTAACGGCAGTGCAATATTCCATTGTTTTACAAATTTATAAACCGGCGAATTTTGAGCTGCTTCAATTGTTGAATCTGCAATTCCGTTTTTCTTTGCTTCTGCAATAACAGCTTTATCAAACGGGTCTAAATAAATTCCAATTTGTTTACTAACCAAATCTTTTTCATCGCATGAAGCAATTTCTTTAATTCTGTCGGCATCGTAAAGCATAACACCAAGATAACGGATTCGTCCAACGCAAGTGTGCATGCAAGCAGGAACCTGACCAGTTTCTAATCTGGGATAACACAAAATACATTTTTCTGATTTTCCTGTATTCCAGTTGTAATAACTTTTTTTGTACGGACAAGCTGTAACGCACATTCTCCAAGCTCTGCATTTATTCTGATTGAGCAGAACAACTCCATCTTCGCCTCTTTTGTAAATTGCTCCTGATGGACAAGCTGCTACACAAGCCGGATTCAGGCAATGATTACAAATTCTTGGAAGATAAAACATTACCATACGTTCCAATTGAAACATAGTTCTTTTTTCTTCTTCTGTAAGGTTTTGTATATTAATATCTTGTCGGGCATAATCCATCGAACCTCCCAAATCATCGTCCCAATTAGGTCCGGCTTTTACATCAATCGGGTCTCCTGTAACTAATGAAATTGGCTGTGCCACAGGTTGGTCGTTGCCTTCAGGTGCTTCAAACAAATTGGAATACTGATAAGTCCAGGGTTCGTAATAATCGTCTAACTTAGGCATATTTGGATTATAAAAAATATTATTTATACTTTTCACTTTTCCAGCACCTTTAAGGTCAATCGAATTGTCTTGTTTTTCCCAACCGCCTTTGTAAATATCCTGCTCTTCCCATTTTGTAGGATAACCGGTTCCGGGTTTGGTTTCAACATTATTCCACCACATATATTCGGCGCCTTTTCTATCTGTCCATAGATTTTTACAAGCAATCGAACAGGTATGACAACCGATACATTTGTCTAAGTGAAAAACCATTGATATTTGCGATCTTATATCCATAATATTTGCAATTTTTGATTTACAATTAAGGTTTTAAAAATATTTCGTATTTTTGTATTAAAATTAAATAACATGCAATCTACATTTCGTTTAAAAGCATCGGAATTGCCCGATTTAATAACTGTATTGAAAACGCTTTTTAAAAAAGAAAAAATGGTTGAAATTACTGTTCGCCCGGCTCGTGAAACAAGTTTGGAAAAAGCTGAATCAAAAGAAGAATATTGGGCAAGGATTGATCGTTCAATTGAAAATTTAGAGAAAGGCGAACATATTGTTTCTTTTACTGAAGAAGAATTTGATAAATTTTCTAACGAATTAATCGAAAAATATAAAAAATGAAAAATTTTATTTTCGATGAAAATGCCCTTGAACAATATAGCGATTGGGCAAGAGAAAATATTAAGATTTTTTTTAAAATTGGAGATTTGATTAAAGATATTAAAAGAAATCCATTTAAAGGAATTGGAAAACCCGAACCTCTTAAACATAACCATAAAGGTTGCTGGTCTCGCAGAATTGACGAAAAAAACCGTATTGTTTATAAAGTTATTTCTCCCGATGAAATTCATATTATTAGTTGTAAAGGGCATTACGATTAATTAATTTTTATTTTTTTGCCACATTTCGACATGCTCAATGCATCGCAAAGGCATAAAGACACAAAGTTTTATTTCAGCAATCAATTTCAATTTCTTTTTATTTATAATTTCGTCCCTACGGGACTTTTACAGAGCGTGTTTGTTTGTTTTCTACCAATATTTCGTCCCTATGGGACTTAACAATATAACAATTTATCAATATAACAATGTAACATTCTATCTTCTAAAAGATTGCTTCGTGCCTCGCAATGACGAGTCTGTTCGCAAACTCAACTTCTAATTCAAATATCTATCTTCTAACCTATTTTTTATTCAATAACAACTTTTTCCATTTTTTGCACAACAACAAAAGTATCTCTGTTTACTCCAACTGGTCCCCAGTAATTAAAATGATAAGAAAACTGACCATAGCCTCCCATTAAGTAATTGGGTTTGAAATGTAAACGTGTTAAACTGTTGTGTGTTCCACCTCTTTTGTTGCCTCGAACTTGTGATTTTGCAATCTGGTAAGTTCTTTCGGGTGAGTGATATACAATACAGACACCTTTTGGAATTCTTGCACTTACACAGGCTCTTGTACAATAAACGCCGTTATCGTTATGAACTTCAACATAATCATTGTCTTTTATTCCGAGTTCTTCGGCATCAGTTTCACTCATCCAACAGGGTTCAGTTCCTCTCGAAAGTGTTAACATTCTCAAAGTATCACCGTAAGTTGAGTGAATATGCCATTTTCCATGAGGTGTAAGAACATTCAAAACTCTTGCATTTCCGGCAACAATTGTTTTTCGTAATTCGCCATAAGCTTCGGGTTTTGGAGAAGGTTTGTAAGTTGGCAGATGTTCGCCGAATTTTATATAACCTTCGTGGTCTAAATAAAAATGCTGGCGTCCTGTGAGTGTTCTCCATGGGACAAGATGTTCAACATTGTAAGTAAATGCTGAATAGGCTCTTCCATTATTCATTAAACCTGACCATAATGGAGAGTTGTTATATCTTCGTGGTTGTGCCTGTAATTCTTTATAAGTTATTTTTACATCTTTGCTGCCTTCGTTTATTTGTCGAAGTTTTAATCCTGTTTTTTTCTCAGCCACCTGATATGCTCTGTCTCCCAAAACTCCATTTGTAAGCGACGATAGATGCAATACTGCCTCAACGGCTTCAACATCTTCTTTTAGAGATGGATAATATTCTCCGTCAATTTTTTGGACATGGTCTTTTTCTTTTAACATCATATCGTAAAAATCGGCACAGTCATAAGAATTTCCATGAGCGCCAAGTCCGTTTCTGACATTTGGTCCAAGACTTATATATTTATCATGAATTTTAGTAAAATCTCTCTCCAAAATTATAAGATTGTGCATCGTTTTTCCAGGAATTGGCTCACATTCGCCTTTACTCCAGTCTTTTATTTCGGTTTGTGCAATTTCTCCTGCAGTATCGTGCAAAATAGGAACATTCACTAAATCTTTCATAGGATGAGGCAAATGTAATTTAGCAAACTCGCTTGTTACTTTTGCAATTTCCCTGAATATTTGCCAGTCGCTTTTTGCTTCCCACACAGGATTTATTGCTGCCGAAAGAGGATGAATAAACGAGTGCATATCAGTACTGTTAATGTCGGCTTTTTCATACCATGAAGCCGCAGGCAAAACAATATCGGAATACAATGCAGAAGTATCCATTCTGAAATTCAGGTCAATAACCAGATCCATTTTTCCACGAGTGCTTTCATCTTTCCATTCAATGTCTTTTACATGTTGATTAGCAACTTCGTCGGCAATCGTATTGGTATGTGTTCCAAGATAATGTTTCAGAAAATATTCATGTCCTTTTGCACTTGCATTTATAGCATTTCCACGCCAGATATACCAAACTCTCGGAAAACTCATTTCATTATCAGGCTCTGCTACTGCATGAACAAGTTTTTTTGATTTAAGCTGCTCAACTACATATTTTTTAATTTCTTCATCATTTTTTGCTCCAGCTTCTTCGGCTTCTTTAATAATATCGAAATTACTTTTTGTGTATTGAGGATTAAAAGGCATCCAACCATTTCTAACTGATTTCACAATTAAATCGGCAGTATGCTGTTTCGATAATTCATTTTCGGGAACAGTATTATAATCAGCCTGATTGCCATCGTAACGCCATTGACTTGAATGAATATAATGCCAGATTGGAGCTTGCTGAAGTCGTTGAATACATTGCCAATCGCGACCAGCCATTATTGAAGACCATGAATCCATTGGAGCTAATTTTTCCTGCCCAACATAATGATTCATACCTCCGCCGTTTACACCAATGCAACCGGTAAGCATCAAAGCCATTGTGCCTGCACGATAAATCAAATTATTATGATACCAGTGATTTATTCCTGCACCGATAATAATTGAACATTTGCCATTTGTAGCTTCTGCTGTTCTTCCCCATTCTCTTGCAAATTGCAATAATGTAGGCTGTCCGATTCCAGTGTAGATTTCCTGCCAGGCTGGTGTATAAGCTGCATTTTTATCGTCGTAAGATTTTGGATAATCACCTTCAAGTCCACGATTAATACCATATTGTCCCATTATTAAATCGTAAACGGTTGTAACAGCGGCTTTTCCGGTAGTTGTTTCAATGTATTTAACAGGAACTCCTCTTTGAGATTTTGTAGCCTGAGCAAACTCAGTAAATTCAACCTGTAAAACGGTATCTTTTGAATCTAAAAAAGTAAGAATGGGGTCATATTTTTCACCTGTTTCGCCATCTTCGTACTTCATGTTCCAAAGTCCTTGTTTTGTTCCCCATCTGTGTCCTGAACTTCCTGCGGGGCAAACCAAATTTCCGGTTTCTGTATCTATATTCAGAAATTTCCAATCGCCGTTTTCAATATCCTTGTATTTTGCTATTCGGTTAGCTCGTAGCATTTTTGAGGGAACATATTTACCATTTTCTTCAATAAGTTCAATTAGAAATGGACTATCGGTATATTTTTTTGTGTATTCTATAAAATATTCGGTTTTCTTATTGATATGATATTCTTGTAGGATTACGTGTGTAACAGCCATCCAGAATGCTCCATCTTGTCCGGCATGAATTGGAAGCCATTGGTCAGAATATTTGGCAACCATATTAAAATCGGGCGACAATACTACGGTTTTTGTTCCGTTGTGTTTCGATTCTGCAAAAAAGTGTACATCGGGAGTTCTTGTCATTCCAAGATTTGCACCCATTACTGCAATAAATTTTGAATTGTACCAATCGGCACTTTCCGCAACATCGGTTTGTTCGCCCCAAATTTCTGGAAATGAGTTTGGTAAATCGCAATACCAATCGTAAAAACTTAAATTTACTCCACCCATTAACTGAAGAAATCGTGAACCGGCGGCGTAACTTAGCATTGACATTGCAGGAATTGGAGAAAAGCCTGTGATTCGGTCTGAACCGTATTTTTTTATTGTATAAATATTTGCAACTGCAATCATTTCAAGGGCTTCGTCCCATGATACTCTACGGAATCCGCCTTTTCCACGTGCATTTTGGTAGCGTTTTCTTTTTTCAGGGTCGATTTGAATATTTTCCCATGCTCTCAAAGGGTCGCAGGCTTTTTCTTTTTCGGCTTTATATAAATCCAATAAAGCTCCCCGCATTAATGGATATTTTACACGAATTGGGCTGTATAGATACCAAGAAAATGAAATTCCCCTTTGGCAACCCCTTGGTTCATACGGCGGTAATGAGCTTTCGAGTTCGGGATAATCTATTGCCTGAGTTTCCCAAACCACTATTCCGTCTTTTACATGGATATTCCAACTGCATCCGCCAGTACAATTAACTCCGTGAGTACTTCTCACAACTTTATCGTGCTGATGTCTGTTTCTGTAGAACTCTTCCCATTTTCGAGTTTTCGGGCTTATTAAATCTTCAATCCAACTCATATATTTGTTTGTTTTTGTTTGTTATTCATGTGTTCATGTGTTTATGTGCTCATGTTCGCTCACTTTCTCCTCTTCTCACTTTCAATTTTACCACATGGAATCATAGACACATAAATTTCACATAGTTATATCAATTAATTTCTATTTATATCTTTTAATTTCTAACTTCTTCTGCCAACTTGTCTTTCATATATTTCATCCTTTACTCCAAATTTTTTGGTGTGTCTCCAAAAGATATTTATTATAAGGATTATAAATATGAATGTTAAAATTCCATAAACCAAAAACATCGTTCCGGCTTGTTCTGTATGGCTGAAAAGTTGATTTTCTTTAACCGTTTTCAGATACAATTCTAAATGACTTTTTTCCTGAAATGTAAGTTCTCTGTTTTGGTAAGATGAAATCATTGCAGGCATACTTCCCAACATTGATTCAACCACACCATTTACATAAGAAACAGAAAGGTCTTTTGCATAAGTTCCACAATTACTTACTTTTGAATCTTTAACGCTATGACACGAAATACATGAAGGTCCTCCATTTTGAAGTGGTTGAGCACCTGTAAAAATATTTCTTCCAATATCTGCACTTGCTGTGAAAATAGCTGGCATTGAGTCAGTTTTAGCAGTTGATGTTCCACTTCCAGCATCAACTCCTTTAGCAATATAATCAAATATTGATTGAATTTCGGTGGTTGACATACTGTGCGAAGGCATTGGGGTTTTTCCAAATTCTTCAAAAATTGCAACTGCATCAGCATCACCGGAAGCAATCAAATCTTTCGATGATTTTACAAACTTTATCAGCCAGTCGAGATTTCGTTTTTGAGTTATACCTTTCAAATCTGGTCCAACTTTTTTACCTCCGCCGATACTATGACAAGCTTTGCAGTTTCTTTCAAATAGGGCTTTTCCATCTTGTGCAAAAGTCAAATCTGATATAAATAATAAAATTGTAATTGTTAATAAAATGTATTTCATATTAAATTCTTTTATTTTTCTTTTTTTTTATAATTTCTACCTTTTTAGAGATTGCTTCGTGCCTCGCAATGACGGGAACTCGCAACTTCAAACTCTTACTCCCCTTCCTTTGGAAGGGGTTGGGGGTAGGTTAAACCTCAAACTTCAAACCTCAAACTAATGCAATTTGTGCAGCAAACTTTCTTCAAGATATGGATGATTTACAGGAATAATATTTGCCTTGCTTAATGTACTGCAAACTGCAAAAATGAAAACTCCCGCAAAACCCAGAAATACTCCGATTTCAATAAATCCTATTCTGTTAACTCCTATAACTCCAGGCATTCCCTGAAGGTATAAATCAAGCCATAAACCGATTAGTACAACAACTGCTGTTAATATTAAGGCATTCATGTTTTTAGCAATTCGGTTAAGCATTAAGAAAAGGAAAGGAAACATCCAATTCACTGTAATATCAGCAAGAAAAACAAATTTCCATTCTTTTCCCATTCTTGTTGAATAATAAATTGTTTCCTCTGGGATATTTGAAAACCAAATCAGAAAATATTGTGCAAACCACATATATCCCCA
>MENC01000217.1:33220-39316 GCA_001768155.1 Bacteroidetes bacterium GWA2_30_7 | reverse complement strand
TTGAGGGCAAAAACATTATTGCTGTAGCCGATTGCACAGGGCATGGAGTTCCGGGTGCATTTATGAGTATGTTGGGAATTGCATTTTTAAAAGAAATTGTGGTAAAAGAATATATGACTCACACGGCAATTATTTTAAATCGTTTAAGAAAAGAAATTATAAAATCTCTTCAGCAGCAAGGAAAAGAAAACGACACAAAAGACGGAATGGATATAGTGGTGTGCAGTATTGACCAAAAAACAAATTTATTACAATTCTCGGGAGCAAATAACTCAATAATTATAAGTCGAAATGCTGTATTGCACGAATTAAAAGGCGATAAAATGCCAATTGGAATTTACGAAAAAATGGACAAATTCGTTGCTAAAGATTTTCAACTCGAAAAAAATGATATAATTTACATGCAATCTGATGGATTTGCCGACCAATTTGGCGGACCAAAAGGCAAAAAGTATAAAATGAAATATTTCAGAGAAAAAATTATAGAAATTTCAAATCAGCCACTTAGCGAACAAAAAAATATCATAGAAAAAGATTTTAACGATTGGAAAGGGAAATATAGTCAAATTGATGATGTGCTTGTTGTAGCTGTAAAAATTTAGGTATTGTTAATAATTCGATATACATTTCGTAAATAGCAATTTGTACTTAAAGTAAATTAATTCAGAAGTACTTAGTGAATATTTCAAAATAACTTCATCTTAAATTAATGGTGATTTCGAGAACCTCAATCACCAGTGGCTGAGGTTATCGAAGCCACAGGATTCTAATAATATGCTTAATTAATCAGAAATCAGGGGAAGTTATTTTGAAAATCATACTTAGGGTTAAAAATTAACTTATCGCTAAAATTTAAAGCATATACAATGAAATCAAAAAGTAAATTAAAAACTAAATCGCAACTTCTTAGGCTATTTTTTTCATCAATATTGCTTATGCATTTTATTGTCAAAATTAATTGACAAACACAATAAACTAAATATGGAAAACAGACCATTTTCTGACAATTCTCTCAAACCGACAGAAGATACAATTAAAAAAAATCTTTATTCAAGTTACAAGTTTTATAATGAACTAGATAACATTACTTTTAAATTTAAAAAAGATTGGAATTTTGCAAAAAGTAGTGGATGGATGCTCAAGGTACACGATGGCAAAAAAGCACTTTACTATCTTATACCTTTAAATAACAGTTTTATAATAAGTTTAACACTAAGAGAACAAGAAAAATCAGAATTTCTGTCGAACGATAATTTAATAGAGTTGCACGAACAATTGAAAAATGCAAAAAAGTATTCTGAAGGATTTGCTTTAAAGTTTTTAATCTCTGATTCTAAATCATATACTCCATTAGTAACATTAATAAAAAAGTTGATAGAAAAAAGAAAATAACTCTAAACTAAAAAAAAATATCTACTAATTTTAGTTTCAAATTTTGGAACAAGAATTCAAAAAATGCGTAAAACCTATTGTGCAAGAAATAATCTTAACATATTTTATTGCAATGTTTGCATTTGTTAGTCAGGCTCAAACAAGTTTGTTTGCAAAACCTGATACTGCTAAACTAATTGTAAAACAATTGAGTTTTTATACTTATAATGAAAACAATGAAAATATAATACCATTATCAAATTATACTTTTAACAATAGAATTTTATTATCTCCATTTAACATTTATCACGACTCACTTTATATAAAAAATTCCCGTTTTAATCATTTTTATAATAGCGAAAATAAGCTGATGTTAATATCCAATAAATACTATTATGATGTAAATAATCCATTAGCTCCATTTGGTAGATGTTTTGGATGTGCGATAGCTGCAGGCTCACTCAATTATTTGTTTTTATTATTCAAAAAGAACAAATAAAATTTCTTTAAAAGCCTTAAAATGAATAATAAATAGAAAATTATAATTAAACCTACGAATAGAACAATAAATGTTTTATTTGGTTTTTTTACACAGCTTATAATATAATTTTCCGATTTGTATAATTTCCATTTATCGTAATAGCTCTTTAAAGTTTCATTTTTAGTAATTTCATAAAATTTCTTTAGAAATTTTACATGAATATTATGATAATATTCATTTGCCATATTTTTCTGATTATCGTAGTACGATAAATTTCCAGTATCATAAATATTCAATTTATTTTCTAACGCATTTATTCCTTTTTTAAACAAATCTAACGAATGCTTATTTCCGGTTTTTTCGAAATTATAATATAAATTATCTAAACAAAACAACATTCCATTCAATATCATTGGATTATCTCCATTTACATGTGAATATTCTTCGTACCACCATGTTGTATCATTTATGAAATAAGTAACCCCTCCACTATCAACTGGAACATAAAACGAATTTATAAATTCTGAAATAAAAAATAAAAATATTGTGTCCTTAGAAAGTTCGTAAGCCTGAGTAAATACCTTTATTGATAACCCTTGTGCCATAGCAGATTTCCATGGTTTTTGCATACCATATAACCAATCGTAGTTATAATTTAAATATCGAACAGTATCTTCTAAAGTAGAATTATCAGAAATCCAATCTACACAATTATTAAACTTTATAATTTCATTTTTTAAATAATATTCATCAGCTTTAAAACACACAGAAACAGGATTCCTTTGTTTCCCAATATGATAGCCGGATATAGAAAAAAAATCAATAATTGGAACACCTAAAGAATCTAAAACTTCAATTGGTCTGAGAGTATCGCAATTGCAAATATTTTTTCTATAAAAATTTCTAAGAGTATCTTCTAGTAACTGACCTCGAAATGAAAGAATTAGAGTTGTAATTAGAAAACTTAAAGAAAAATATATTAAATGCCTTTTTAATTTAGAAATTGATATAGTCTTCACTATTTTAAATTTTTATTAGCCTTTATGTCTTTTAATACTTTAGCATTTTGTGGGCTGACTATTTTTTTACCAGTTTGTTGTTCAATTTTTTTTCTTGTATCACCAGCAATTTCTCCTCCTTTTTTTGCTATTCTTTTATTATCCTCAAAAGTCTTAGGATTAGTTTCTTTGCTTATTTCTGTGGTAGTAGCTTCTGCTAACATATTTAACACAAGCTCCAAATTTGTCATGTTATCACGTAAGTTTTCTTTTTTTAATCCCTTTAAGTTTTTGTACTGCTTTACTGTTTTTCCACTCCATGCTTGAGTAATAATATCAGTAAGCGTTGCAAATTCTTGTCCTTTTTTAACACCTCTATTTTCCCATTCATCAGTCAGTTCTTTCCTAACTTCAATACTTTTTAATCGTTGATTTATCCACGCTTCGCTATAGCCTAATTTTAGATAATTCGACATTGCTCTATCTATTGACTTTTCAGGGTCTTGACTTTCTTCTACTCTCTCGTAGCCAACTTTTGCAAGCCATTGCTTAATTGGTTCTGCTTTGGGTGATGGTATAGATTGTATTAAACGAAATAATTGCTCAGTATCAGCCACATCAGTTAATCGAAGTTTGCCATCTGATGCTTCCATTTTCAAAGCGTTACAATTTGTAACGGTTTCGTTACCTTCAGCAAGAAGTCGCTTTTTTAAAACCCTCCAATATACTTGTGGATTATTACTTTCGCTTAAAATAGCTATAATATCAACAATAGAAAAATACCATTTCTCTTGCTCACTATCCCAAGAAGAACGTATTTTTTTACTTTCAAATAATTTTATGTCTTTCATTGTTTTTATTTGGTATTTTTAGAAAAAACTTAATTTTAAAAAGTCGTTAGTTCGCTACATTCAGTTTGATTTATATCTATTACAAATCAATATATTTTAATAATGATAAACAATTTATTTTTCTACTTTTGGACTTTAATCTGAAATTCGATGAAAAAAATAGCTTTAATTACAGGAGCAACTTCTGGAATTGGATATTCCACAGCCTTAAAACTTGCCGAGAATGGTTACGACACAATTATCACAGGCAGAAGGTTAAATCTATTATCGGAACTTGAAAAACGAATTAAAAAAGAGTATAAAACAAATGTTCTTTCACTTAGTTTTGACATCAGAAATAACGATGAAATTATTAAAATTTTTGAAAAACTTCCATCGAATTGGCAAAACATTGATGTACTTGTTAATAATGCAGGATTAGCTGTTGGGCTTGAGCCAATTCAATCAGGAAAAATAGACGATTGGGAAAGAATGATTGATACAAACCTTAAAGGATTGCTTTATATAACACGAAAAGTTGTTCCTACAATGATTCAGAATAAATCAGGACATATTATAAATATTGGTTCAATTGCCGGTAAAGAAGTTTATCCGAATGGAAATGTTTACAATGCAACAAAACATGCGGTTGATGCTTTGTCGCAGGCAATGAGAATAGACTTGGTGTCATTCGGAATTAAAGTAACTGCTATACATCCTGGAATGGTAGAAACTGAGTTTTCTTTAGTAAGATTTCAAGGCAACGAAAAATCAGCAAAAAATATTTATAAAGGATTCAGCCCGCTTTTGGCAAATGATATAGCTGATGCAATAATATTTGTTGTAACAAGACCTTCGCATGTTAATATTAATGATATGATTATAATGCCTACTGCTCAAGCAAGTGCAACTGTAATTAATAAAGAGGTTTGACCTACCCCCAACCCCTTCCATAGGAAGGGGAGTAGAAGTTTGAGGTTTGTTTCTTATTGCTTGTTGCCAATTGAGTTTATATCAGCTTAAAAATAAAAATTATGATAAAAGTAGAAAAAATTGAAAAATTTATTCTCGAATTGTTTCAAAAAATCGGATGTTCAGAACATGATTCAGAAATAGTTTCAAAAGTATTGCTAAAAGCCGAATTAAGAGGAATTCCTTCACATGGATTATTACGAATTATTGATTATGTTAGTCTTTTAGAAAAAGGACGAATAAATATATTTCCAAATATAAAAATTGAACAAGAAACATTATCAACTGCCGTTGTAAATGGCGATAAAGCACTTGGCATGATTGCCGGAACTTTTGCAATGAAACTTGCAATTGAAAAAGCCAAAAATTGCGGAACAGGATGGGTAGCTTGTTCAAATTCAAACCATTTCGGAATTGCAGGATATTATGCAATGATGGCTTTAGAACACGATATGATTGGAATTACTATGACAAATGCAAGTCCATTAGTCGCTCCAACTTTTTCTATTAGTAAAATGCTTGGTTCAAACCCAATGGCATTTGCTATTCCTGCCGGAAAACAACCTCCATTTATTGCCGATTTTGCAACCACTCCAATTGCAGTTGGAAAATTAAATATTATGTCGAAAAAAGGACTTGAATGTCCTCACGGATGGGTTCAAGATAAATTCGGAAAACCTTCATCAGACCCAGATATTCTTAAAAAAGATGGAGCTTTACTAACTTTAGGAAGCGATTACGAACACGGAAGCCACAAGGGTTTCTGTATGAGTTCTGTAGTAGATATTTTTTCGGGAGTTTTTTCGGGAGCTAATTTCGGACCATTTGTCCCACCTTCGGTTCCGTACATACCCGAATCTTTAGAAAAAACCGGTTTAGGAACAGGACATTTTTTTGGAGCAATGAGAATAGATGCTTTTCAAGAAACTTCAGAATTTAAAGCCAGAATGGATAAATGGATTGAATCGTTTCGTAATGCTGAACATGCTGTAGATAAGCCAAATGTAGTTATTCCGGGCGACCCTGAACGTGAAAACGAAAAACGAATCCTCGAACAAGGAGTTGATGTACATTCAAAAATTTTAGAAGATGTTAAATTTTTGGTTCAGAAATTTAACCTTATTAATACTTTAGAATAAGATTCTGCTTTAACTCGCATCTTGCGAGTAAGTTTTGGGCATGGCATCTTGCCATGATATTTGATTGTAATAATTTGTCAGAGGCAGAAAGAACGCTCACTCGCAGGATGCGAGTGATTGCAATTCAAATTAGCGATTCATTAAATTAAAATGTTGCTCACCAAACATCTTTAGCACGTTAATTAAAGGAACAACACTTAGTCCATATTCTGTTAAAGAATATTCAACTTTTGGTGGTATAGTATTATATTGAATTCTTTTTACAATCAAATTATGTTCAAGGTCTTTTAATTCTTTTATAAGCA
>MENC01000217.1:32887-33138 GCA_001768155.1 Bacteroidetes bacterium GWA2_30_7 | reverse complement strand
TTCATTTCTATGTTGCTGATTTACAATTTAACTATACAAAAGTATATTATTATACATATTTGTAACTACTTGCAAATATATAGTTTTTGCAATATCTTTACAATTATTATTAACTAAAAATTCTATAAATTATGAAAACAATTAAAATCTTTATTCTGTTTATGTTTATAAACGTAGCAATTTTTGCACAAGATAAATACAATGCAAATATTGAAAAGTCAAAACTTGAATGGTTAGCTGAAAAGATAACC
>MENC01000217.1:12880-32877 GCA_001768155.1 Bacteroidetes bacterium GWA2_30_7 | reverse complement strand
CCGGCACAATAAATTTAAAATCTGGTACAATCGAAATCAAAGATTTTATAATTAATGAGGCAGAATTTGAAATTGATATGGTGTCTATTCTTTGTAATAATATACCTGAAGTTGAGTACAATAATAAATTGATAACTCATTTAAAATCGGATGATTTTTTTTCTGTTGAAAAATTCAAAACAGCAACTATTAAATTAACAAAGCCTGTATCGTTTGAAAAAGGATATGCTTTAGTTAATGCAAATTTAACCATTAAAGGAATTACTAATCCAATTGAATTTAAAGCAGTTATACAAAAGGTTGAAAGCGAAATAAAAATTAATGCAAATATTATTGTTGACAGAACAAAATATGATGTAAAATATGGTTCAGGTTCGTTTTTTGATAATCTGGGAGATAATACTATTTACGATGAATTTAAAGTTTTGATTAATGTTGTACTTACAAAATAAAGTTGTTTCAAAAGGGTGTACGACAAATTGGGCAAAAATGTCGTAACCGTTTAATTAGTGTGTCAATACGTTATTTATTGAAATGCAAGAAAAGCAGGAAGGATTGGAGTGAGAAAAATGCAATTTATTCTAAGATTTTTTTTATATTTTCCAAAGTATAATTCTTTAATAAATGATACATTTTTTTTGCAATTCGTTTCTGTTTAAATAAATACGCATGATTAGACAGCTTTGTATTACCATACGAACGATTATTAATACTTACAGCATTAAATGTATAAATATTTTCGTATTTATCTGATTCGAGTCCAAATAAATAAAGCTTTCTCCATTTTCTTTTTTTCCACATATTGTTAAACGGTTTCGACTCGTTATCAGTCTTTTTTGATAAATTTAAAATTTTCAAAATGTTGTCTGTATATTTATTTTCATCAGCAAGTTTTAGTAATTTGTTTTGAGCAAAATAAATTTGACCTTTTTTCTTTGAATCAATAGGATAAATTGTATGAAACGATAAATAAACATGCCCTTTAAAAACATATATATAATTAGTAATATTTATATATTTAATGGATTTTCCTTCAGATGTATATAGTATTAAAATAGTATCTATTCCTTGATGCTTTAAAAAATTCAAATAATCTTTTGTGATATTTTCAGATATTTTGTAATTAAAAGTATCTAATTGATTTTGGTATGTTATGTAATTGGCTTTTGAAATATTTGTACAATAAATCTTAAAAATTATTATAATTAATAATTGTTTTAAAATATTCATTTGTAAACCTAGAATTTAAAAAGTAGCTAAAGGTAAAAATTCCTTAGATTTAAGTTAGTAAATTAATGAAAATAGTTCGATGTATTCTTAGATTTCTATTAAAATTTGCAGAAAATTGCATCTAAACCTAAAGCTGAAGCGTTAGACCTGTAAACGACTATATATTCTCAGTTTCTATCCCAGTAATTGTATCTGTATCTTGAGTTTCCCGAATTTATATGTGCACCTCCACCGAAATATAAATCTAACACGGGAGTTCCGGTTTCATAATAATTTTCGAATAACCCTGTAAACCCGATATAATATGGTGAAGCACCTATAATACCTTCAAATTCTGAACCTCGGTTAAATTTATGTTTGTAAGTAAAACCTGAAGTTTCGCCGGCTCTTAAGCCTAAGGCATTTCGATATTCGTAAGAATTAATACTTGGCGTAATTGCCTGTTGAGTCGTAACTTCCAGATTTAATATTATTAAAAATACTAAAGTCATTTTTTTAATTATCATTGACGTTTTCATAACAATTATTTTTTGGTTACGAAACCAACCTTTCAATCAATATGTCTTTATGCTAAAATGTAGATATTAAGGCTTTTGTGTTCTTAAGATATTTCAAAAAGCTTTCTTTTTAAGAAAAGAATTGTCAAAATGAGAAAATTATGTTGGGATTGATTAATGGATTTTTTGAGGATTTTTGGATACAGAATTACCACTAAAACTCTTATTGCATATAGTCTTTGTTGGCATTTCGTTGTTTGTTTTCTTTATAAAACTTTTGAATAATTTATCGATTTAATATAGTTTTCCATAAACTTAAAGTCTGGTTCTTCATCTCTCGAAGGTAACTTAATTGAAATCTCTTTTAGTCTTGTCTGACTTGCTTTTCTGCCATAATTGTAACGATATTGTTCCAAATTTAAGATTGTAACTAAAAACATTGCATGATACTTATTCATTTTAAATTTTGGTATCAATTTTTCAACGTGGTCGCTTGCAGAAAATTTGAATGGTTGATATGAACAATATCCAATAACCGCACTATCAATAGTTAGAATGTTTCCTTCTTCGGTATATTCATCATAAAAATTATCAACGCCATTGTTGGTTGCTTGTGTTGTTACAAATGGATATTTGCCTTTTCCAATATCTTCTAAATCTTGCTTTGGGGTTGTTTTACTTCCAGTTATTTGAAATAAGTCAGAAATTAAAAATGATTTCCAATTAGATTTATTAAGGTCAAATTTTTCTGTTATTAATGGTTGTTGTTTTAATTTTTGTTCAATTTCAGTTTTATAAATACTTAATCTATCAATTAAATTTATTGATGGATTTTCAGGGATTAATATGTCTTTTAATGTTTTATTTGCTTGTCTTCCATAATTGTACTTGTACTTATTGCTTGAAATACATTTTGCATAAAAAAGCATTTCAGCAACATTCATTTCTCTTTTTGGATATAAAACTAAAACATGAAAACCTGTATAATAAGGTAATGGCTGATAAAAAGTAGAAAGGACAGAGCCACCAACAGCAACAGATAAGGTATGAGAAGGATTTGAATCAATGTCAATACGCTCAAAAACAAATGATGAAACACCATTGTTTTTTTCAGTTCTTGAAATAAAAGGAATTGAATGTAAATCTGTAGATTTACATTGTTCTAAATTTATAAGTTCTAAACTATTTCCATATTTTATATCAAAAACATCTGATATTTTTACTAATTTATTCATTTTCTACTTCCACTTTATTGTTGAATAAAAAAGTAACATAATTCAAAATTGTATCCTCAAAATCGGAATCACTAATTTTTGAATAATCTGTTTGCATATAAGCCTCAGCACACCATTCATCGTCAGCTTTTACAACTTTATTTACGCTAAATCCAGCCTCTTCTTTTCGGTTTATAAAATAAGAAATCCATTTTTCTTTCACAGTTTCCCATTTTCCAAAAGCATCAAATCTGCCTTGTATTTTTCTTTTTACAAAACCATCATCTTTGTAATACCCAAAATATGTTTCTTTACTTTTAGGGTGTGGTTTGTGTGCTTTAAAAATCATAACACAAGAAACAACGCCAACTTTTGAATTAAAAAACAATTCGTCTGGCATTGATAAAACTGCTTCTAGTGTATGTTTTTCTAATAGTTTTTTCTTGTATTCAGATACTTTACCACTTGTCGCCAATGCACTTTGCATAGGTACAATTGCAATACAAGTTCCACCATCAACCAGACATTCTAAATTATTTAAAATAAACTCTAATTCATCAGTATCTGTCTTTTTATCAGATTTGTATGGTGGATTTAATAAACCTACTGTTGGATTTTTTAATTTTACTTGATTGATAATTTCTTCTTCAAAACAGCTACCATTATATATATTCGTTTTACCGTCTTGGTGAATGTACATATTTGAAATTGCTAAAGCAAAAATATGTGATTGATATTCAACACCAATTAATTGATTCTCTTTAATTTTCCTTATTTTATCATTATCTAATTTTGCATCTGCAATCATTTTTTTCATTGCTGAAATTAAAAATCCTCCTGTTCCTGTGCAATTATCAAACGCAATTGAATTTTTGTTTACTTGGGCTAATTCTGCAAAAAGTTCTGTAATGTGAGGAGGTGTTAAAACAATACCTAAACCTTTGTCGCTATTAGCATAGCGTAAAAATTCAATATAAAGTTGACCTAAAACATCAAAATATTCGTGAGTTTTAATAAACTGATTTATGTTTTCGTCTATTTCGTCAATAAGTTCTTTTAATACTTTATCTTTTGTAGAAAGAGACATATCTGTTTTAATAAAACTAAATTGTATTTCAAGATTATTTAACTTTTCGCCAGTAATATTTGCAGATTCTAATTCATTTAAAACTGTTTGAACCAATGCGTTTGCTAAATTCTTTGGCGTTTTATGTGAAGCATAAGAGTTTTTAAACGCATCGTTTTCTAATCCAATTAAAATACAACTTATTAATAAACTTCTTTGGCTTTCAAGGATTTTATGAGAATGTAAAGTGTCATTTAATGTCTTTGTAAAATCAAGTAATGTTTTATAATCTTGTCTAAATTTTTCAGGACTTTTTAAATAACCAACTAAATAATCATTTGCAGTTAGAAGCTTATCTCCAAAAATTTCAGTCGCTTTTCGTTCTCCTTTTAAATGCAAAAAATGAGAAATTTGCAAGTTGCTTTTACTTTCACCACTTACAGCAATTGCAATTACATCAAAATCTTTAGATAAATAGGAAGCATATAATAAAGCTCCATCGACTGAAAAATCTGCATATTTATCTCTGTTTTTACTTTCATGTTTCGTAATATCTGCTTTGCACTCAACTACTAAAATTAAATTAGAATTTGTTTTGTATGTAATAATAAATTCAGGATAACCTTGTCCATTACCTTTTTTAGATGCGGTTTTTAATAATTTATCAATTTTGGCATTGTCAGATTTTTGCTCTTCAATATCAATTTCGGTTAAATATTGATTGAAATGATTTCTGACAATTATTTCGGTTTTTCTTTCGTTTGCCATAATTACAATTCTAATTTACCCTGTTTCGTGTTTATATTTTTATAATAAGTTGTTGTGCTTTCAGCAACTATAAAAACATTTTCTGAACAATTGTATTTATAAGCTTCTCTTGCAAACTTATCAGCAAAAAACAAATCTCTTAAATTCAGCAAGTTTATTTCAAAAACTTCTGAAAGTTTTTTAAGTTTTGAAATACTAAATTTTTGTGTACCATTTTCAATGCGACTTATAGCACTTGAATTAATTCCGATTTTTGCACCAAAATCGGTTTGAGTCCATTCTCTTTTTTCTCGCTCAATCTTAATAAAATGTCCAAAACTTGCCATTTATTGTAATTCTGTTTTTTGATTTGATATATTATTAGCAAACGTAATATTAATTTGCGAATTTATAGTCAAGTTTTATACTTTTTTTTCAATGTTTCAATGTTGCTTCGGGCTCTTTTTACAATGAATGCCAATGGATGGCGGTTGAATTTGGCAGGCTTTTACTTGCAGTTACTGTCAAACCGCTAAAATGTTTGAACCTTGTTATATTTGTCAAGTTGCCCATAACAGCCTGCTAAATTTTAACCGTGTGTTAGGGGCTGTGGTTTTGTCTTTTGTTGTCAATGTTTTTATTTGAATGTAGTCAGGATAAAGTAATTATTTATTTGTCAACTAGAAGAAATGAAACGCTTTAATGTAATTTGTGCTTCATTTTTTAATTCTTCAGAAATAGTGTATTTTTCATTTTCTTCTTTTAGTAAATTGTTTTTTATTAAAAATTTAGTGCTTCTTGTAAAAGGAGATACATGTTGTAATTTTCTAAGAAAGAAGAACAAACCTTTACGTGTTATATTTACTTTTTTGAATGCATCAAGAAATTGTTCTTCATTGTTAATATATTTGTCATCGTTAACTATACCCGTTATAAGTTTAAGAAAATCTTTTTTTCCAAGTTTCATATAGAGTTTTACAAATTGTTCTTGAATTGGATTTAATTTTTCTATTCCAAGTGGATTCAATTTTTTCAAAATTTTTGCTCTGCGAAATAAACTTATCAAGAAAAGAATTAAAACAATTGTTGCGAATTCAATTAAAACAATTATTGCAATATCAATCAAATCTTCTTTTGGGAGAAAAGGGTCGTCTTCACCTTCAAGTAAAGTAGGAATTTTATCTTTCATTCCATCAATTTTACCTATTGCATTATAGTCAGGTATTTGATTCCAATTATATAAAATACATACATTAAAAGTAACTTCTTCGTTACAATCAAAAGGAAGATTACTCAATTCAATTGTTGAGTCATTTATTATTCTTGGTTTTAGATTTTTGGTTAAAAAATCTTTTTTATCAATATCTACTCCGACATTAATGATTTTGCAATTACTTATTATCATTCCTAAAGGTCGCGTGTAATCATTAGGTTTAATGCTTTGGCTTCCTTTATTTGCAATTTTAATCTTTGTTAAAGCTAAATTCATACTGTCCTTTACAATATCTATACATTTATATGAAATGGATAAGCTGTCAATGTGTTTGTCTGTTCGAGCTAGTTGATAATAATCACCTAAGTAAAATTTTAAATTGGGTTTTGGAGCAAAAAGATTAAAATGTATCATTATGGCTGGAATAAGAATAGTCGTAATGGTTATACCTATTACTGTCGGTGTATGCTTAATAATAAATTTTTTCATTCTTTATTTATTTTGATGTTATTTGTCATATTGCTGGTTGTCTTTTTTAACCATTGCCCCTAACTTGTGGCTTCATTCACCCCACCTAATTATTCATTTAATACTCAATCCACTAAATGTTCATTAATAAACGAGTGTAAACATTTACAAACGCTAAATTCTGAACAATACCAAAAGTATAAATTCTAATAATATTTACAATAAAGTTAAGTGATTTATTTTGTGGTTTTTTGCTTATAAAAACCTTCACAAACCCTTCTCTTCCTCTTTCAACATTCGGTAAATAGTAGAGAGGCTTATATCCAATTTTTCTGCAACCAATTTCATGTTATCGTCGTATTTTTTCAGATAACTTTTTACAATTTTCATATCGTATTCTCTGAGGGTTGTTTCTTCTGAAACGGCTTCTGTTAGTGTATTATATGACGATAAATTAATGTTTTCCGCCTGAATAATATCGCTGTTACACATAACTACCGCAAGCTCAACTGTTGATTTTAATTCCCGCACATTTCCCGGAAAATGATATGCCAAAAGCTTTCGCTGTGCCGATTCGCTCAGGGTTTTATCCTCAAACTTATTTTCTTTACAAAAAATATCCATAAAATGTTTGGCTAAAATCAAAATGTCGTTACCTCTTTCTCTCAATGGCGGTAAATCAATATTAAGTCCGTAAAGTCTGTAAAATAAATCTTCTCTGAAATGTCCGTTTTTAACTTCCTCTGCTAAATTTTTGTGAGTTGCAATTATTATCCTACAGTCTGTTTTAACAGGTAAATTTGAGCCAATCCTTACAATTTCTTTTTCCTGAATTGCCCTTAGCAGCTTTGCCTGAACTGATAATTCCATTTCACCGATTTCATCTAAAAACAGAGTTCCTCCGTCAGCTTCTTCAAATTTTCCAATCCGGCGGGTTATTGCTCCTGTAAAAGCTCCTTTTTCGTGTCCGAATAATTCGCTTTCAATCAATTCGGTTGGAATAGCAGCTAAATTTACAGCCACAAATGGTTTGTTTTTTCTTACAGAATTATAATGAATTGCTTTTGCAACTACTTCTTTTCCAGTTCCTGTTTCGCCTGTAACTGTAACAATTATATTAACTTCAATTGCCTTTTCAATCAAATTATTAATATTTCTCATTACTTCACTTGAGCCGATAATTGTATTTGAAAAATCGTGCTTTTTTTGAAGTTCTTTTTCAAGAACATTTATTCTTGATTCAAGTTCAGTTTTTTTTCTGATATTGTTAATTACCGCCAATAATCTGTCGCGTATGCTTTTTTCTTTTACAAGATAATCGTAAGCTCCTTTTTTTAACAGAGTTACAGCCGTTTCAATGTTTTCTTGTTCCGAAATAACAATTACTTCGGTGTAGGGCGATAATTCTTTTATTTTTTCGAGAACTTCCTCTCCGTTTGAATCAGGTAAACGGTAATCAACAGTAACAACGTCAGGTTTTTCGTTAATATTTTTAAATAAATCGGCAGCAGTAAAAAAGCTTTTCACTTCATAATCGGGGTTAAACGATACAGAATGAACCAGCAGTTTATTGTACCACTCGTCGTCTTCTAAAATAAAAACTTTAAAATTTTTTTTTGTCATAAGCTTTTTATTCAAATTTCAAGTTCCAAGGTTCAAATTAATAGTAGAATTACTTTGATTTACCCTGACCTTTAGGTCGGGGTTTAAAAAACCTCGAAAAATTTCCGGCTTTAGCCATGCTTTCTTTTTTCTTTACTTTGAAAATTCAGGGCTAAAGCCCATATCTCTTTTCTTACTTTACCCCGACCTAAAGGTCAGGGTTATTATATTCGAAGTTCCAAGTTTCAAAACCTATTGTCATGCTGACGAAGGAAGCATCTTTTTTAGAGTTAGATTCTTCACTGCTAGATTCTTCACTGCGTTCAGAATGACAAGATTTACAAGTTCCAAATCTCAAAAAAGATTGCTTCGTATATTTCGACTTCGCTCAATAACCACCTCACAATGACGGAACTACAAACCTCAAACTCTTTCTCCCTCTCCAATAAGAGAGGGTCGGGGTGAGGTGAACTTCAAACTCTAAACTACAAAAGTAATTCTAATTCTTTATTTATAATGTTAATTTGATTTCGAAGTTCTTCAAGGTTCTTTTTAATTTCAATTAATTCAACATTTTGAATGTTCTTTAGATTTTCAAAATATTTTAAAATATTATATAATTCATAAGCTTCAAAATGCTTGCACGATGGAATTATTTTATGTGCAACTTCGCTTACATTCGAATAATTTTTAGTTTCCACAAATTCTTCAATTTGATTCAGTGCCTTATTTATTGAATTATAGAATAATTGGAGCATTTCTTTCCTGAAATTTTCATCGCCGTTAGAATATTCGGTGATATTATCTAAATTAATGATTCGTTGATTCGTTTTTTTGGCTTCTGGAATTATCTCCACAATTGGGAATTTTTTGTTTTCAGTTTTATTGTTGCCGGAAATTGCTTCAATAATTTTTTCCAATAGTTCTTTTTCTGTAAAAGGTTTAAAAACAAGACCATTCATACCGGCACTTACACATTTTACAATATTTTCTTCGCTGATTTCGGCAGTTGAGGCAAGAATTGGTAATTTTTGATTAAATATTCTTATTTCTTTTGTTGTTTCTATTCCATTTTTTTCGGGCATTCTAATATCCATAATAATCAAATTGAACAAATGATTTTTGATTAAATTAATTGCCGTTTCGCCATTTTCTGCCTCAAATACTTCGACTTGGTATTTTTTTAGAATTGACTTAAAAAGTAAGCGATTAAACTCTTCATCGTCAACAATTAATATTTTTGTACCGATTAATTTTTCGTAATCAAGCACCAGATTAATATCATTTTCAGATTTTACTTGAAGTTCTGTAGAAATTTCTACAGGAATTGTAATAGTAACCTTTGTACCAACATTTTCCTTGCTTGTAATATTAATTTTTCCGGATAATTGTTCGATAATTTGTTTTGTAATTACAAGTCCTAAACCGGAGCCGCCGTATTTTTTATTTATTTGAGCATCGCCTTGTTCAAATTCTTTAAAAAGTTTTGGAAGTTTATTTTCGTCAATTCCAATGCCTGTATCGGAAACAACAATTCTTAATAAATTAGTTTCTTTAGATTCAATTATTTTTAACGAAATTTTTACTTCTCCTTTGTTAGTGAATTTTATAGCATTTCCAAAAATATTAAATATTACCTGTTTTAATTTATTTTTATCGCTTTTAATAATTTCAGGAAAAAATTCATCTATTTTTGGTAATAATAGAATACCTTTTGAATTAGCTTGATTTTTAAATAATTCCACTATTTCAGAAAATTCTTTTTTTAAATTAAAACTTGTAATTTCAAGTTGAGATTTGCCCGATTGAAGTTTTGCATAAGTCAATATATCGTTCACTAATTTTGTGAGATATGCGGCTGAACTTTTTACAACATTTAGCTGTATTTTTTGTTCAGGGTTTAATTCACCGGATAAAATCTGCTCTGTAAAACCATAAATAGCATTCAACGGAGTTTTAATTTCATGGCTCATATTTGCCAAAAACGATTCTTTTGCTTTAGCCAATTCTTCGGCTTTTTGCTTCGATTCAAGAAGCGCATGTTCATACTGATTTTTCTTTTTAATGTAGTTTCGGAATAAATAAACCAGCATAAACAAAAAGCAAGATATAATTATCGAAAACAGAATTGAATAATATTTTAGTTTGTTTATCTCACGATTGATAAAATTTGATTCCTGCAAAGCTCTAAAGTCTTCATTTAGTTTTAGTTCTTCGGCAAAGAAATTTAATCTTTCCATTATTTGAAGTGCTTCCTGCGACAATTGATATTCGTTTTGTTTATATTCTGAAAGTTGTTGCATCTGTGCCGATTTAACTTTAAGTACGGTGCTTATTAATTGTTCTTTAGGACTAATATTTTCTATATTTTTTGATTCAGAAATTTGTGAAATATCTGTTTTAATGAAAAGTCGCTTAAAAAAGTCTTTCATTTTATTTCCTGAGTCTGCTTTCAAAGTTGAAACCTCAAAAGTTTCATCTATTTTTTTTGAAATAAGATTTAATTCATTAGCTATTTTTAATGGGTCTTCAATATCTGATTGTACTTTTATAACAGCAAATCCCTTCCAGCTTAATATGATTATACTATCAATTATTTGGGAATAAATATGATTTTCAATTGATAATTTTTTTAAATCGTTTATACGATTTTCAAAATTTGGGATTGCATTATAATATTCTTGAATGTATGATGAATCTTGTGTTAAATGGAATGAACGTGCATTGTTTTCGGCAGAACGAAGCTCTATCAAAATTTGTTTAGTAATTAATGAAGCTGGAGATTTGGCTTTTACTGATTCAGAAATTTTTTTAGAAATACCCGATAAGTTTATATAAAGTATTGTTCCTGTAATTGCAACAGCAACAATTATTAACACTGTAAAAATTACAGTTCGGGATTCGGGAAGTATTCTTTTCTGTTCCATTAAGCAAATTTAAGATTAAAAAATTGAAAATAAGGATTTAAGATGTAAAATTTAACTTCGTTACAAAATCAAACTTCAAGCGATTTTATAAATTAAACATTTTCAAAAAAACAGTATCTTTGTACTCTTAATTTTTAAAATATTAAATCTTAAATATTACATTCATTATGGATATTGTTTTAAGCGGAATTCGTTCTACAGGGAATTTGCATTTGGGAAACTATTTTGGTGCTTTACGTAACTTTGTAAAGATGCAACATGAGCATAAATGCTATTTTTTTATTGCCGATTATCATTCATTAACAACTCACCCAACGCCCGAAAATTTAAGAGATAGTGTAAAACAAGTATTAGTAGAATATCTTGCTGCCGGACTTGACCCCGAAGTTGCAACTCTCTATCGTCAAAGCGATTTGCCCGAAACTGCTGAATTGTATTTATTGCTTAATATGAATGCATATATGGGTGAATTAGAGCGATGTACGTCGTTTAAGGATAAAATTCGTACTCAACCCGAAAATGTTAATGCAGGGTTATTAACCTATCCTGTTTTAATGGCAGCTGATATTTTAATTCACAAAGCTACTAAAGTTCCGGTTGGCAAAGACCAGGAACAACACTTAGAAATGACCAGAAATTTTGCACATAGATTTAACAGATTGTATAAAGTTGATTACTTCCCCGAACCACATCCTTTTAATTTTGGCGATAATCTGATTAAAATTCCGGGACTTGACGGCACAGGCAAAATGGGAAAATCGGAAGGAAATGGAATATTTTTAGCTGATGAACCTGCTGCAATTCGCAAAAAAGTTATGAAAGCAGTAACAGATGTCGGTCCAACAATTCCAAATCAGGAAATGCCCGAAAGTATTAAAAATTTATTTACAATAATGAATGTAATTTCCTCTAAAGATACATTTTCGCATTTCCTTGATAATTACAATAATTGCACAATCCGATATGGCGATATGAAAAAGCAATTAGCCGAAGACATTATATCGTATCTCGAACCTATTAGAAATAAAATTACAGATTTATCCGCAAACGAACAATATCTACAAAAAGTACTGAAAAATGGTGCTGAAAAAGCTAGAGAAAGTGCAGCAAAAACGGTTAAAGAAGTTAGAAATATTATTGGGTTTAAACCTATTTGATTCAATGATTTCTTAATTTTATTTAATATGTTTGTTATTTATAATTTCAACAATTATTTTTACAAAATATAATGATATAAGTTTTTATGGTTTTACCAATATATGTATATGGAAATCTGGTTTTAAAGAAAATTGCTGAAGATATACCCAAAAACTATCCAGAGCTTGATATATTAATAAACAATATGTTCGATACTATGCAACATTCCGAAGGTGTTGGACTTGCTGCTCCACAAGTTGGAAAATCTATCAGATTATTTGTTATTGATGCAGCACCAATGTCAGAAGATGAGCCAATTTTGAAAGATTTCAAAAAAGTATTTATTAATGCAAAAATACTAGAAGAAAAGGGAGAAGAGTGGTATTATAACGAAGGCTGCCTGAGCGTTCCAAACATTAGAGAAGATATTAAAAGAAAGCCGCAAGTTCATATACAATATTACGACGAAAACTTTAATTTCTACGATGAATGGTTCGATGGAATTAAAGCTCGAATAATTCAACACGAATACGACCATCTCGAAGGTATTTTACTGGTTGATAGATTATCGCAATTACGAAAGCGTATTCTCAAACGAAAATTAAATGATATTTCAAATGGAAATGTTGATGTTAAGTATAAAATAATTTATCCAAATAAATAAAAATTATGGTTAAAAATCTGATTTACATATCAATAGTAATGTTCTTATTTTCTTGTTCTTCACAACAACAAGAGAAAATCAAGAAAATTAATGAGTTAGAAGCTTCTGTTTTTGATTCATCGAAACTAACTTTAAACAAGAATATAGCAAACGAACTTGTTAAAAATTACGAAAACTATGTGAATGAATATAAGACAGATACTGTTTGCCCTATGTATTTATTTAAAGCCGGAGAATTATCAATGTCGTTAAATGATGGCATGAAGGCGATGATGCTTTATAAAAGAATTGAACAAGAATATCCCAACTATAAAAAAGTGGCAGTAAGTATTTTTTTACAAGCATTTTTGTACGAAAATTATCTAAACGATAAAGAAAGTGCAAAAAGAACATACAGCAATTTTATTTCAAAATATCCTAATCACGAGTTAGTAAAAGATGCAAAAGCTTCTTTAGAAAACATTGATATTCCACTTGAAGATTTAATCAAGCAGTTTGAAGCAAAAGCTTCAAAAGATTCGTTGATAAATCAGTAAATAGAACACTGATAACACGGATTTAACCAATTAACACGAATACTTAAATAGAATTATGTACTATAAAAACATACATATGAAGCTAAAAATTATTTTTTACTTACTATTTATAATAGCAACAAATTCATTTTCTCAAACTAAGAAAAGTTTTGAGGGAATAATTAAATACAACATACAATATCAAAGCAAAGATTCAACGAAAGTAGATGAATATCTTGGAAACGAGGCAATTATTTACATAAAACATGGATATTATAGACAAGAATATCCGAATTCAAAATATATAACAAGCGTTATCTATAGACAAGATGATAATAAATATTATTACTTTTTTAAAAATACCGATACCGTCTTAATTCAAGACTGTTCATTTATATTAGATACTCTTATTAATATTTCAAAAAACAATAAGACAACTAAAATATTAAATAGTGATTGCAAATCAATAGTTCTCCAACATCAAAAAGAGACATTAACATATTTTTATGATGAAGATATTTTTATAAATCCTATTTTTTTTGTTAATCACAAATATGCTTCGTATGACAGATATGCTCAAGAGACAAAATCAATTTATCTTAAAATTATTATTACAGATGCAAAATCTGATTTTATTATGACAGCATATGATATAAATAAAATAAAAATAAATAAAAGAATATATAAAGTTAAAAAACAAAGTGTACATAAAAGCACCTAAAGTTTTGATTAGAGTGACTTGAGTATTGATCAAGTTCCATTGAAAATGATATATTTATTAAACTCACTTAAATGGGTTTTTTAGCAGATAGACAAAACATCTAAAAGTTTAATAATGAATTTTGATTTTACAGAAACCCTTCGCCAAATACCTTTTTTAAGGTTAGTTATTCCTTTGATTTTAGGGATTTTAGTAAAATTAAATTTGCATTTTCAAATTCCGATAATTGTACTTTCTTCAATTATTTTATTATTTCTTTTAATCCTTATTATATTTTCAAGTTTTAAAAAGCTATTCTCTAATTATAAGACCAGATGGCTGTTTGGAATGTTTTTTAATTTACTATTATTTTCAACAGGTATATTTTTAGTTGATATTAATTATTCTAAAGTTTCTAAAGTTTCAATTAATCAAACAGATGGATATTTACTTGCTTCGGTTGTTGAAAAGCCCGAAATTAAAGATAAATCAATAAAGGCTACGCTTGAAATAAAGGCAATTGGAGATAAAGACCAATGGATTGAAACAAGTGGTAAAGTTCTGATTTACTTTCAAAAAGACTCTGCTTCAAAAAGTATAAATTTTGGAGATAAAATTTTATTTAAACCCGATATTTCTGAAAAAAGAATTACCGGAAATCCAAATGAATTTAATTTTGAAAAATATTTGACTTATCATTTAATTTCTGACCAAACTTATTTAAAATCTACAAGTTGGAAAAAAATAAATGAAAAAGAAACCGGCTTAAAACTTTATGCTTATGAAATAAGGGATAAGTTTCTGAACATTTTTAAAAAGTATGGGATTTCGGGCAACGAATATTCTGTGCTTTCGGCTTTAACAGTAGGTTATACAAGCGAATTAGACAGTAAAATTAAACACTCTTATTCTTCTTCGGGGGCAACTCATATTTTATCGGTTTCGGGACTTCATGTAGGAATTATCTTTATAGTTTTCAATTATTTACTTATGTTTATGGAAAAAATAAAGTATGGAAAACTTATTAAAGCTATATTTCTCATATTATTTTTATGGTTTTATGCTCTTTTAACCGGCTTATCACCATCGGTACTTCGCTCTGCTGCAATGCTTTCGTTTGTAATTGTTGGTCAATCACTAAAAAGGCAAACCAATATTTATAATTCAATTACAGCATCTGCATTTGTTTTAATAATAATTAATCCATTTATTATTACAGATTTAGGCTTTCAACTAAGTTATTTAGCATTGATTAGTATAATTTATTTTCAACCAATAATTTATAACTGGTTTTATATAAAAAATAAATGGTTAGATAAAATATGGGTATTAATTTCGGTTTCAATTGCAGCTCAAATAGTTTCTACTCCAATTTCGTTATTTTACTTTCATCAGTTTCCAAATTATTTTTTGCTGACAAATATTATAGTTGTTCCACTTTCGACCGTTATTATTTACCTTGCGTTAATTCTTCTGGCTTTTTCGAGCTTCGATTTTATCGCAAATTACTTAGGAATTGCCTTAAAGTATAGTGTTAGAATTTTAAATAATACGATTAGTTCAATTGAAGGATTGCCACATTCTGTAAGCGAAAATATATATATCAGTGGTTTTCAAATGTTTTTGATTTACTTTTTTATAATAATCATTACAAGTTATTTTTTGCTTAAACGAAATTCGATGCTGAAACTCTCGTTTATAACAATAATTTTATTTTTAATTTCGATTTTTTACAACAATTACAATTCGTTAAAGCAAAGAAAATTAATAGTTTACAATATTTCAGGAACTACTGCAATAAATTTTATTGACGGAAAAGATAATATTCTGATTAGCAACTTGTCGAAAAATGAAAATAGTTCAAATTTGATTTTTACTACCAAAAGTAACTGGCTTGAACTGGGGCTTACAAAAGAAAAAATTGTAGATATTAATTCACTGAATCGGAATAGTCTATTTTCAAATAACTTAACTGTTGACAATAAAAATCTTTTGATAAAAGACAGATATTTAGGCTTTTACAAACACCGACTTTTGATAATAAACAAAGACTTCAAACTAAAAAAATATACTAAAAAATTGAAAGTTGATTTTATTTTTCTGACATCAAATAATCCTATAAAAATTAGCGATTTAGCCGAATGTTACGAAATGAAAAAAATAATTATAGATTCTTCAAATTCTATGAACAATATTAAAAAATGGAAAACCGATTGCCAGAAATATAATATTGCTTGTAATGTAGTTTCTGAAAATGGGGCTTTTATTGAGAATTTGTAAGCCAACAAGTTACATTAATATTTTTTCATAATTTCTATAATTTGTTTTGCCGGTTCACGCACTTCTACTGCTTTGCTGTTTAAATAACCCTCTGTATTTGAATGATTAAGTGCTTTAATATTAAAATATATACAAAAAAGAATATATTCAATTTTGTATATAATTATTATTAGTTTAACAATTGCAAATTCTGCTACAACAAAAAAAACAAACCAAGCAAACATGTGATAAGAATATCTAAGGAATTGTAATGAATTAAGTTAATCAATTGTTTAAGCCCAAGCAGAGTCTCTGTTTACAGAACTCTGCGTTATTGCTTGTCGCAGAGTTCCTTACAGGAGACTCTGCTGAGGGTTAATAATATATAAAAATGACGTACATTTCTACAAAGATAAATCAACTAATTGTACTAATATTATGGTTCTTTTCTTATTTTTTAGTATAGAAAATTCATAATTATTGAAAGTTATTTTTTCTTTTAGGTTTGGAATTCTGCCGAATTTTAAAATTAAGCAACCTGCAAGAGTTTCATATTGGTCGTCTTTTTCAATTGGGTGAGGTAACAGTTCATTAATATCGTCGAGTGTAGAAGATGCTAATACATTATATTTTTTTTCTCCAACTTTCTCAACAAATGGAGTTTCGTTATCGTATTCATCCTGAATTTCGCCGACAAGTTCTTCAAGAATATCTTCCATTGTAATAATGCCTTCTGTGCCACCATATTCATCTCCAACCAAAGCTATTTGCTGATGCTTAATCTGAAACTCATTTAGGAGTTGTCCGATGTTTTTTTTATCAGGTACAATAAGTATTTGACGCATTATATTACGAATATTTACAGGTTCTTTTTTACGTGTTTCAATTAAAATATCCTTTAAATAAACTACTCCAACGATATTGTCTAAATTATTTTCAAAACAAGGAATTCGTGAATAGCGTTCATCTATTACTTTATCAAGAATTGATTCATTAAAATTATTTACATCTATCGCAAAAACCTGAGTTCGTGGAACCATTATTTGTTTAACAGTTTGCTCTGAGAAATCGAAAGCATTTTTGATAATTTTATACTCAGCTTCATCAATTTCTCCACTTTTTTGACCTTGTTGCACCAGATATTGCAACTCTTCGCTACTATGTACATCGGCACCGTGAACAGTTGAAATACCAATGATTTTAAGAATAAAATTAGCTATACCATTTAATATCCAAATAACAGGTTTAAATATAAGAAAGAAAAACTGTAAAGGATATGCAATAAATAGTGTTGTTTTTTCGGAACGCTGTATTGCAATTGATTTTGGAGCAAGCTCTCCAAATACGATGTGCAATGTTGTTATTATACCAAAAGCCACCGGTAAAGCAATACTATGAGCTAATTCGGCATTTGCTGAGAATCCAAAGAAGGTCATTATTTTTATAATGATTTTTGATACAACAGGCTCACCAATCCAACCTAAACCCAAACTTGCAAGTGTGATTCCTAACTGTGTGGCTGCCAAATAACCATCGAGGTGCGAAACAATATGTTTTGAAAGAATTGCTATTCGATTGCCTTCCTTAACCTTAACTTCAAGTTGAGATGCTCTAACTTTAACAATTGCAAATTCTGCTGCAACAAAAAAACCATTAAAAAAAACAAGCAAACATGTGATAAGAATATCTAAAGCCATTTCGATTTAAGAAAATTAATACGACACAAAATTACAAATTTTAATTTTTATAATTTATATTTGAATAATTCGGTTACTAACTTATTGTACTCATATTCGAGTTGTAGATATTTGTCTAATGTTTCGTAAAAATAGCTTAATTCGAGCAAATATTCGATAGATGAAAACTGACCAGATTGCAAGGCTTTATTGAGTAATTCCAAATTGTTGAAGTTTTTTAATATTTCTGTGTAGTCGTCAATACTTTTTTTCAATGAAATACAATTACCATATATTTCATTAATTTTTGAGAGTATTTGATTCTGACGATTTTCAATCTGGCTACTGTTAAAATCTACTTTTACTTTTGCAAATTTTACAGTATTCTTATTTTCCCACATTGGAATTGTAACACCCAAATGAACACCGTTAAAGTTAATCCCTGTGTTACTTTGAGAATGATAACCTGCTTGAATTTTTGGCAATGAAAGAGATTTTGCAAGGGAGATTTGAGCGATGCTGATTTCTTTTTCAGATTGCAAAGATTTTAAAAATGGGTCATTCTCTGAATATGATTTTTGCAGGGTTGCAACATCTGAAATTGATTCAAATACAGGATAAATAGTGTCATTTAAGCTTACAGGGTTATTTCCATTGAGACCAGATAATATTTGTAAAACAGAATTTATTCGGGCTTGGTTTAATCGTAATTCATTTTCAGAATTGAGAAGATTCAGTTTAGCTTTATTCAAATCAATAATGCTTATATCTCCTGTTTTCAGACGTTTATCAAACTTTTCAAAAAGAGATTTTGCATTTTCAAAGCGTTTTGTAAGCATTGCCTTTTTCTTATTCAGATAAACTATTTCAATACAATTAAGTTTTGCTTCCAAAAGAATATTATCTCGTAAAATTTCACATAAATGTTCAATAGATGAAACCTGCAAATCTGTAACTTTTTTTCTTCTTATATATACATTTGGGAAGTCAAATTCTTGCACAACTAATAATTCTGATAGATTACCAGTACCTATTGACGAACCAAATAAATAGTCGTATTCAACTGATGGATTTTTTAAAAATATTCCGGTTTTATATTCTAACCTTTTTGTTTCATCATATTTTTTATCAGTTTGAATTTCATTGTTGTTTTTTTCTATATCAAGCAGAATTTTATCAATGTTGCTTTGAGCGAACGAATAATAAGGGCTTAATAAAGTTACGATTAAAAATATTATTGTTTTCATACTAAATAAATTTTGAATTTTGAATTTCCCCTGTATAATTTAGGATTCAGCATTGTTTTTTAAAATTCCACGATTTTTAAGAATACTATAAACGATAGGCACGATGTAAATGTTAAGAAGAGTAGAAGTGAGTAAACCTCCTAAAATTACTTTTGCCATTGGGCTTTGAATTTCATTGCCCGACAAATCGCCTTTTAGGGCTAAAGGAATAAGTGCAAGAGCTGCGGTTAAAGCTGTCATTAATATTGCATTTAGACGGTCTGTAGAGCCGTTTGTAACTGTTTCATAAATAGATGCTCCTTGCCCAATCAATCGCTGATAGTTTGAAATCAGAAGAATTCCATTTCGTGTAGCAATACCAAAAAGTGTGATAAAACCTATAATTGCAGGGATACTTAATACTCCCGATGTGAAATAAATTGAGAAAACACCACCAATCAACGCCAATGGCAGATTGAGTAAAATAATTCCGGCAAGTTTAAAGTTTTTAAATTCCTGAAAAAGTAATAAGAAAATAACAAAAATTGCAAGAATTGAAGTAATTAGCAATGTTCTTGATGCACTTGCTTCGCTTTCAAACTGACCACCATATTCGACCCGATAACCTTCGGGGAATACAATTTGTGCATTAATGTTATTTTGAATATCATTTACAACACTTCGTAAATCACGCCCCGAAACATTTGCAGAGATAACAATTTTGCGTTGAACGTTTTCCCTGCTGATTGTGCTTGGACCAGTTACAGAAACTATTTCAGCAACCTGTTCCAATGGAACTTTTTTACCATCATAAGTGTCAATTAATGAAGAACGAATACCTTCAATTGTTTCAGTG
>MENC01000217.1:10964-12844 GCA_001768155.1 Bacteroidetes bacterium GWA2_30_7 | reverse complement strand
GGATTTGAATTTGCGGTATTTCTACTTGTTGGTCAACATTTACATCTACTAAACCTTCAACATCTTTTATTGCTGATTTTATTTTGTTTCCAATAACAAACATTTTATTCAGGTCTGTACCAAAAACTTTAATTGCAATATTTGCCCTAGTGCCCGAAATCATGTGGTCAATTCTGTGTCCGAGAGGTTGCCCTACAGTTGAAGCAATGCCCGGAACTCCTGCTATTTTTTTTCGTACATCAATCATAAATTCATCACGTTTCCGATTTGATAATATGAAATTTACATCAACTTCGGCACTGTTTACAGTTTGTGAATGTTCGTCTAACTCTCCCCGCCCTGTTCTTCTTGATGTGCTTGTAATTTCGGGGATTGTATGTAATTCTGTTTCAAGTAAATTGCCTAAAAGATTGCTTTCTTCAAGTGAAGTTCCGGGTTTGCAAACAACAGATAATGTGAGAGAGCCTTCGTTAAATTCGGGTAAAAAACTACGTCCCATAGTGGAATATAAAAACAGAGAAACAACAAACAAAATCAATGAAGAAAAAACAACAAGGCGTTTGTGATTCAATGCCCATGCAAGTGATTTCTGATAATAAAAAGTGAGTTTTCGAGTAAGCCATTTATCTTTCTCGTTTTTTGAAAGAAATTTTTCATCAGAAAGCATCATTTTACATAATAACGGGGTCAAAGTCATAGCAACCACAAGGGATATAAACAATGAAACTATAAAGGCAATTCCTAAAGGTATAAGCATACGTCCTTCCATTCCAGAAAGGAAAAACAAAGGAATAAAAGCAACAATAATAATCAGCGTTGCATTTAAAATTGAAGCCTGCATTTCTTTTGATGCTTCAAATATTATTATAAAAGCAGACTGACGTTCTTCTATTGGTTTTAACCTGTTTTGCCTAAGACGTTTATAGGCGTTTTCAACATTTATGATTGCATCGTCAACCAAAACGCCTATTGCGATTGCCATACCTCCTAAGCTCATTGTATTGATATTTAACCCTAAAAATTTCATTACAATAATAGCTCCCAGCAATGAAATAGGAATTGCAAGCAATGAAATAATTGTTGTGCGGAAACTTCCTAAAAACAGAAAAAGAATAATTATTACAAATACAGAAACTTCAATTAAAGCATTTTTAACATTACTAACAGAAGCCTCAATAAAATCAGCCTGTCGGAATATTTTTTTGTCTAATTTTACATCGGGAGGCAATGTTTTTTGAAGAGTAGCAAGGTTCGTTTCAATTCGTTTCGTTAATTCAAGTGTATTGGCATTTGGTTGTTTTGAAATTGAAATAATAATAGCTGGTTTTGCATTTTCAGAAGCATATCCCATTTTAACTCCGCTACCTATAATAACTTCTGAAACATCATTAATTTTTACAGGTTTTCCATTATTTGATTTTATGTAAGAGCTGCCTAATGTTTCAAGGTCGGATGTTCGGGCAATTCCACGTACAACATATTCATTACCATATTGACGAACTGCATTGCCTGTTGAGTTTTGGCTTATTCCTTTACATATTTCAGCAAGTTCACTTATTGAAACATTGTAATATTTCATTTTGTGAGGATTTGCCAGAACCTGATATTGTTTGTAGTCGCCGCCAATAATCGTAACCTGTGATACTCCGCCTGTTGCAAGAATTAATGGTTTAACATTCCATTCGGCAATAGTTCGTAAATTCATCATACTTGTGCTGTCTGCTTGCATACCAATAAAAAATATTTCGCCCATAACACTTGATTGTGGTGCAAGTACAGGTTGCCCAATACCTAAAGGCATTTGAGATGAAACAGTAATTAATTTCTCACTTACAATCTGCCGAGCTTTAAAAATATCGGTTCCCCAATCAAATTCAACC
>MENC01000217.1:0-10938 GCA_001768155.1 Bacteroidetes bacterium GWA2_30_7 | reverse complement strand
CATCAGTCATTACTACAACAGTGGGAGCGGTGAGGTCGGGAAATACATCAACGTCCATATTGCTTGCTGTTTTTATGCCGACAATTATCAACACCAGCGAAAACAACAAAATAAAATATTTGTTGTTCAATGAAAATTTAATAATATTATTTAGCATAGTTGTAAGTTTTAATGAACGTGACCAGAGTGAGCATCTAAAGTACCTGTAGCCTGAGCAAGTTTGAGAAGTATTGCTCCTTTTGAAACTATTCGTTCATTATTGCTGATACCACTTATGACTTCGGTTTTCAAACCATCTGTTGAGCCTATTTTTATTTCCCTTTTCTCAAATAATTCGGGATTAACCTGAGCATATACAAAGTAATTACCTTGTTCTTCAATTAATGACGAATTAGAAATTGTTAAAGCATTTGTATTAGTAATGGTTTTTAAAAACAATTCGACATAACCGCCTTGAATAAAATTGCCTTTATTATCAATTTGCAAGCTAACGGAGATTAAATAATTATCGCTGTTTGCATTTCGACCGTACGATAAAATTTTACCATTTAACTCCTCCAGAGAATAAGTTTTTGAATCTTGAATTGTTTTAATAATAGCTGAATTTATTGAACCTAAAAACGGAGCATATTTTTGTTGCACATCGGCTTTTAATAAAAGTGTCAGGTTTTGCGATATGCTCACAATAGGTTGACCTGCTTCAATATATTGTCCGTTTTTTACAAATAGTTGTTTTACAAAACCACTAATTGGGCTTGAAACTGATTGTCCTGCTGCACTGAAATTTTTATTTAAATTATCATAAACTGTCTTTGCATTTTCATATTCGTTTTTAGCTTTTTGTAAATCTTTTTCAGATACGATTTTATCTTTTGCCAATTCTTTTTGTCTGTCGAAATCTGCTTTTGTCAGTTCGTAATTATTTTGAGCTTCTGAAAAGCGAACAGCAGAATTATTTTCAGCCATTCCATTGCCTGAAATTGTAAACAACGTTTGTCCGATACCAATATCTTTTCCTTCTAAAATATTGTCGCTTGTGAAAATTAAAATTCCGCTAGCTTTTGCAGATACAATTATTTCGTCGCCCTGCGCTGACTGAACCTGTGCCGATGTTTTTATAACTTGTCCGAATGGTTCAATTACCGGCAATTCTGTTGCAAATTCAATTTTCCAGATTTGTTCTTTTGTGAATACAATTGTGTTTGTTCTTGATGGAGTTTGTTTTTTTGCAGCTTCAATTGCAGATTTATCATCGTGATAAACAGTTATTTCGGGAGCAATAAGTTGGAATGAACCTTTTGAAGTTTTAATATCAAAGATTAATTTACCAGCTCCTGTAGTTTCAGGTTTTAGGTTAAAACTAAATATTCCGTTACGTGTCGGTTTTTCAAGTGTTTGGCTGATTTCTTTTGTTCCGACAATCAAACGGATTATAACACTTCCGCTATCAAGAGCTTTGAATGATGGCAAATGCGAAAAGTGCGACAACACATTTACGCTATCTCCAACAACAAAAGGGTCGGCTTCTGCAAAAACCTCAAAATCGTTGCTGTATGCAGTTAGTTTTAATTTTACTTCATCTTGTTTGTCACGCTTTTCAGTATCTTGATTATTGTTGCAACTTGCGAATATTACAGCAAGAATTGCAAATAAAAACATATTAATATTCATTGGAAATATTGTTTAAATTTTAAAAATTAATTACTTATGAATGCACAACAATTTTGCGATGATTCTTATATCGCAAACATTCATAATAAAAAATAAAATTTAAACAGTAGGTGGAGCTCGTAAACTTAAAGATGTATTTACGAAATTTGAAGTAGGTTTTATTAATGAAGAAAGTTGAATTTTAATATTTATCGAAATAATTGGCTCTTTTTCAGCATTTAACAGAATAGCCTGAAAGCCGTCAAATGAAGAATAATTATCTTCATTGTCAATATTTTTGCTTTCACGCTTCGAAATATTTGAAGAAGTAACAGTTAATTGCTTTAATAAACAAAATTCGAGATTGTTGCTGCCATCATGCTTATGTTCTTCTTTTTGTTCGAAATTAATACTGTGATTATCATCATATTCGCAATGAGATTTAACTATGCAAACTTCGGATTTATGATGATGGTGTGGAACAAAAGTATTAACCAACAAAACTATATTGGCTATTAAAATAAAAAAAAATGCAATTTTTTTCTTAATCATACCTTTAATATTATTGCAAACCTACTTGAAATTTCTAAAATCAACAAGAATCAAAAGTTAATATTTAATAATTTGACACTTTTGAATGGAATTTTAAAGTTAAAGAGGTTACACAAGCTTCTCCAACCTGCTTACATCAAGTTTTAAAAACACAAACAACAGAATAGTAAAAGACCATAAAGATGAGCCGCCATAGCTAAAAAATGGCAGAGGAATTCCAATTACAGGAGCTAAACCAATTGTCATTCCGATATTTATTGCAACATGAAAAAACAATATTGATGCTACTCCATATCCATATATTCGTGTAAACGGCGACTTTTGCCGTTCGGCTAACATAATCAACCTTAATAGTAAAAAGGTATGTAAGAGTATTACAACCAATGAGCCTAAAAAGCCCCATTCCTCGCCAATTGTACAAAAAATAAAATCAGTACTTTGTTCTGGCACAAAATCGTATTTTGTTTGAGTACCTTGTAAAAATCCTTTGCCAAAAAATCCACCAGAACCAATTGCAATTTTCGATTGATTAACATTATAACCGGCACCCAGTGGGTCTGATTGTAATCCTAATAATTCGTTAATTCTATCTCGCTGATGAACTTCAAGAACATTATCATAAACGTAATCTATAACAAATGTAAACGATACCGAAGCAATCATCAACATTATCATAATAAGCACATTGCTCATTCTTTTGCGAAAACAGTAAATCGCATAATAAATAGATGATGCTATTAATCCACCACTCAAAACATAATAAATATCAACATTATATCTTAGAATTGTTATAATTGCAAAAATTAATCCGCTAACTCCCAAATATATTCCGGTAGAAATAAGCAGTTCATTAATTTTTTGTCGCATAAAGAAAAATATTACCAAACAGATAATCATAAGAGTTATTAGTATAGAAAGTTTACTTACAATTAACGTTACAATAAAAAGTATAATCATTAATAATCCAAGAATAAGAAAGCCTCCCGAAAGTCCTTCTCTATATAAAACAAATATAAATGCAACATAAACTAATGCAGAGCCTGTGTCGTTTTGCATTAATATTAAAATAGCCGGAATAAAAAGAAAAATTCCAACAATAAATAAAGTTTGAAATTTTTGAATTTTAATATTAAAACTGCTTATATATTTAGCAACTACCAGATTTGTAGCAAATTTGGCAAACTCTGCCGGCTGTATTCGTATGCTCCCTATTTCGAACCACGACCTTGCTCCATTCACCTCCTTTCCAAAAACTAAAACTGATATTAGTAAAATTAAAAAAAAACCATATATTATGTATGCAAAAAACACATAAAATTCGCTATCTATAAGTAAAATTATAAAGATTAAGACAACTGCTGCTCCAATCCAAATAAGTTGTTTTCCATAGCGTTGTGTAACGTCAAAAATGCTATGATGCTCTTCGTTGTAAACAGCCGCATAAATGTTAATCCAGCCCATTATAATTAATAAAACATATAATAGAATTGTCAACCAATCAATATTAAACCAAAGATTTACTTTACGCTTCAATTAATTTTTTTTATCTGTTTATATTTTTTTTGACAGGATTTACAAGATTTACAGGTTTTAGCTTGTTAATCCTGTAATCCTGTCTAATCTTTACTTTTTTTATGAATAAAATCTGTTTCAATCATAGTTTTTTCTAAATCGGGTCGCTTTATGCTGTCTGTTAAATACTTTTCAATCATTAAACTAGCAATTGGAGCAGCCCAGGTTCCACCAAATCCACTATTTTCGACATATACAGCAATTGCAATTTTGGGGTCATCTTTTGGTGCAAAAGCTACAAATACTGCATGGTCTTCGCCATGAGGGTTTTGTGCTGTACCAGTTTTTCCACAAACAGAAATTCCTGGAATTCTTGCTCTTCGGGCAGTTCCTCCGGCATCTTCAACAACAGCTCGCATAGCTTCAGCAATAAATTCAAAGTATTTGCTGTTAACTTTTGTAAAATGTTTTTCTTTATATTTATCTAAAACTTTTGAGCTGCTATCTTCAATAGACTTAATCAAATGTGGAGTATAATAAAATCCCCGATTTGCATAAATTGCAGCTAAGTTAGCCATTTGTAAAGGTATAACTTCAACTTCGCCTTGTCCAATTCCGTTAGAATAAATTGTACTGAATGCCCATGCTCCGGCACCATACCATTTATTATAAAAGTTTACATCCGGAATTTTTCCTTTTTTTACAGTACTTAAATCTATGTCGAGTTTAACTCCCAAACCAAAACTATGAGCATATTCAACCCAGTCTTTCAGACCAAGTTCGGCATCTTTAAATCGGCTAGTTGATAAATTTCGCTGAATTATTCTGCTATAAACCGTGTAATAATATGGATTACAAGAAACCTGAATTGCTGTATGTAAATTTGTTGCAGAAGGATGATTGTGGCAGTTTACAACAGATTTATTGCAGGGGATTCCGGTATTTTCTGTAATTACACCTAAATCTAAACCAATCAACGATTCTACAATTTTAAAAATAGAACCTGGCGGGTATTGTGCCATTAACGCTCTATTAAACAATGGCTTTAAAGAATCAAGACTCAACGTAATATAATTTTTTGACCTTACTCTACCAACTAACAGATTTGGGTCGTAAACAGGGCTGCTAATCAATGCAAGAACTTCACCGGTAGATGGTTCAATTGCTACAACGCTTCCTACTTTATTTATCATAAGATATTCACCATACTTCTGCAATTCGGCATCTAATGATGAAATAAGGCTAGTGCCTGGAATTGCAATAGTATCAAGTGCTCCTGAAGAAAAACTTCCTTTAATTCGATTATGAACATCGACCATATAAACCTTAACGCCTTTTTTACCTCTTAGAATATCTTCGTAATAGCTTTCAATTCCACTAATTCCGATATAATCGCCTGACTTATAATAGTTATTATTTTTTGTAATTTTATCGTCAACTTCACCGATATAACCTAAAACATGGCCTGCTATTTTTTCAGGATATTTTCTAAGTGTTCGAACTTGAACATAAAATCCTTTAAACTTATGCAGCTTTTCTTGTAATTCGGCATAATCGTTTTTTGATAATTGTCTTAGAAAAATTGATGGTTTATATCTGGAGTATTTTTTACATTTTTCTATGTTTTCAATTACATAATCTTTTGTAATATTTAATGTTTTACAAAAATCTAAAGTATCGAAGTCCTTAACTTCTCTGGGTATAATCATTAAATCGTAAGCAGCCTCGTTATAAACCAGCAGTTCGCCATTTCTATCGTAAACCAAACCTCTTGCGGGATATTGAGTTTCGTATCTTAAAACATTACTATCTGCTGAATATTTATAGCTCGAATCTATTACTTGTAAATAAAATAAACGGATGATATAAATAATAATAATGGTAATTATAATTGCACCAATAACAAGCTTCCTGTCAAGGTATTGCTTCATTTATTTTTAAATAAAAGATAGTGAGTTAATAATATTAATATCATTGTAAAAATACTACTTATAAAAGCTCGTGAAAAGGTTAAAAAGAAATCACTTAATCTGAAAACTTCTAAATAAAATAGGAAGAAATGATGAACAACTGTAATTATTAAACTATATCTTATAAACCATTGTAAACCATAAAATTTAATTCTAGGAAGTGTTCCTGTATCGTAACCCTCGCGTGGTGCCATTATTTTTAATACATAAGGTCGAATAAATGCAATTAATAATGTTGCAGAGGTATGCATTCCTAACGTATTTGTGAAAGAATCGATGCTTATTCCAAGTGCAAATGCTGTAAATAAAATCAACCAGTTTGGCGTTTCAAAAGGTAGTATTATAATGAACATAATGTACAAATACGGATTGATTAATCCCGAAAATTGAATATTATTAAGAATTAATAATTGTACAAGTACAAACAAAATAAATCGACCGACATATTGAAAAAACAGACTAATCATTATTATTTACTTTGTTTTCTAATTCATTTTGTTCGTTCTGAAGCAAATTCTTTACAATATAAACTTTTGAAAGATTTTGAAACTCAGTTTCTAATTCAACATCAATATCGAAAAAATTACTCCCTTCGGCTTGAGTAAAATCTGATATATAACCTATCATAATTCCTGAAGGGAAAATGGTTGAAAAGCCACTGGTAACTAATGTATCTCCTTTGTTTAGTTTAACATGAATCGGAATATCGCTTAATTTTGCACGTTTCGGACTTCTTCCGTCCCAGTGTAACGAACCAAAAAAATTATTTCGTTTAATTCGTGTGCTTATTTTTAAGTTACTATTTAATTCTGAAATTACTGTGGAAAAATTATCTGAAACGCTTTTTATAACTCCCACAACTCCTTCTGAATTAATAACTGCCATATCTGTTGTTATTCCATGCTTAGAACCTTTGTTTAATGTTAAATAATTATCTTGCTTATTTACCGAATTATTAATAACCTGTGCTGGAATATAAAGATATTTTTGTTGACGACTTGAGTCTTGATATAAATTGAATGTATCTGAATAGAGAACAAATGAATCGAATCGCATTGATTTATAATAAGCATTTTCCTGAGCTAATACATCGTTTGTATGTTTTAACGAAAAATACTGTGTTACCGAACTAAAGGCTTTATATATATTACCCGTTATTTGATTTGAAGAAGTTATAATGCTATAGTTATGATAATTATTATTTTGAACAAGTAGTAAAAATGAGAAAATTTCTAATACAACAAAAAGAATTACAAAATGATAACGTAAAATAAATCTGAATAAACTTCTCATTTAGGTTTAAGATTTCATGTTTGAGGTTTGAAGTTTGAAGTTACATTGTTAAATTGTTGCTACGCTGTTAAATCGTAAATCCTTTTACCGCAAAGTCGCAAAGAATCGTAAATCGTAAATCCCAAATTCTAAATTTCTAAATCCTAAATAATTATCTTAAAAGGAACGAGAATTTATCTACATTTTTTAACGAAATGCCTGTTCCTCTTGCAACTGCATGTAAGGGGTCTTCGGCTACGTGAACCGGAATACTATGTTTTGCTTCAAGTCTTTTATCTAAACCACGTAATAATGCGCCACCACCGGTTAACCAAATTCCTTTATTATAAATGTCTTTGTAAAGTTCAGGTGGAGTTTGTTCCATTGCACTTAAAATAGCTGCTTCAATTTTGCTGATTGATTTATCAAGACAATGTGCAATTTCCTGATAAGAAACCGGTATTTCCATTGGCAGTGAAGTCATTTGGTGAGGACCACGAACTATAAAGTCGATTGGTGGGTCTTCAATATCAGGCAAAGCAGCACCAACTTTAATTTTTATTTCCTCAGCAGTTCTTTCACCAATTTTAATATTATGCTGATGACGCATATATTCCTGAATATCATCGGTAAAATCATCACCTGCAATTCTTAGCGATTTGTTACATACAATTCCACCAAGTGCTATTACGGCAATTTCTGTAGTTCCACCGCCTATGTCAACAATCATGTTTCCTTCTGGGGCTTCAACATCAATCCCAATACCAAGTGCAGCAGCCATTGGTTCGTGTATCATATAAACCTCTCTTGCTCCGGCATGTTCAGAAGAGTCTCGAACAGCACGAATTTCAACCTCTGTACTTCCCGATGGAATACAAATTACAATTTTTAAGGCAGGAGTAAATAATTTCGGTTTTGGGTTTATCATTTTAATCATTCCACGAATCATTAATTCTGCTGCATTAAAATCGGCAATTACACCATCTCTTAATGGTCTGATAGTTCGAATATTCTGATGCGTTTTACCGTGCATTTGACGAGCTTTTTCGCCTATTGCTATTAGTTTACCGGTGTTTGCATCAACAGCAACGATTGAAGGCTCATCTACAACAATTTTATCATTATGAATGATAATGGTATTAGCTGTACCTAAGTCAATTGCTATTTCCTGAGTTAAAAATGAAAATAATCCCATGTTATATATTTTTTATATCTTATTTACTTAGTTATACAAAATTGTTTGAGGTTTGAGGTTTGAAGTTTGTCGTCATTGCGAGGCACGAAGCAACTTTTAGCTCGACGAAGTCAATCCCTAACAAGCCTACAACAGATTGTTCCTCGCAACTCCTTGCAATGACGGAAATAATCATTCCATTCCCGAAAAATCGGGATAAATCGTAATTCGTTTTTAGTTGTGAATGTTTCATCAATGTTTAAAATGTCTAATTCCTGTTAAAGCCATCTTTATCTGATGTTTATTACAAAATTCAATTGTATCGTTATCTCTTATTGAGCCACCCGGCTGAATAACGGCTTTAATTCCAGCCTCATAAGCAATTTGCACTGAGTCGGCAAACGGAAAAAAAGCATCAGATGCCATAACTGCTCCATTTAAATCGAATCCGAAACTTTGAGCTTTTGCAATCGATTGCTTTAAGGAATCAACTCTTGATGTTTGCCCAATTCCGCTTCCCAGAAGCTGTTTGTCTTTTACCATAACAATTGCATTCGATTTTGTATGTTTAACTATTTTATTGGCAAAAATCAAATCGCTTATTTCTTCTTTATTAAATTTTGCTTCGGTAACTGAAACAACTTCCTCTGGATTAAGAACCTTATTATCTCTATCTTGCAACAAAACTCCATTTAAAATTGAGCGAAATTGCACAGCAGGTAAGGTAGCAATTTTATTAACAAGTATAATTCTATTTTTCTTTTGTGATAATAATTTTACAGCATCATTTTCGTAAGCCGGAGCAATTACTATTTCGAAAAATATTTTATTAATTTCTTCTGCGACTTCTTTGTTAATAACCTGATTTGTAACAATTATACCACCAAAAGCCGACACTGGGTCGCCGGCTAATGCTTTTTCCCAAGCTTGTTTTAAATCGTGGTCGGTAGCTATTCCACATGCATTATTGTGTTTGATTACAGCAAATGTTGGTTCATCAAAATCGTTAATCAAACCAACTGCTGAATCAATATCTAACAGATTATTATATGATAATTCTTTTCCGTTTAATTGGTCGAAAATATTGTTGAAATTGCCAAAAAACTCCCCTTTTTGATGAGGATTTTCGCCGTATCTTAATTGTTTATTTCCTTCAATTTTATAATTAAATGATGGCGATTCGGTCGAAAAAAATTTATTAATTTCAGAATCGTAATGAGATGAAACCTTAAATGCTAATCCTGCAAATTGTTTTCTGGTTTCAATATCTGTTTCAGCACCCGAATCAAGTATTGCACTTAATTTATTGTAATTATCTCTCGATGGAATAATTAAAACGTCTTTAAAGTTTTTTGCCGCAGCTCTAATAAGTGAAACACCGCCAACATCAATTTTTTCGATAATATCCTCTTCCGCAGCACCCGATTTTACTGTTTCTTCGAATGGATACAAATCAACAATTACAAGGTCAAAAACCGGTATCGAAAATTTTGATAAATCAAGAATATCCGATGTATTATCTCTACGAGAAAGAATTCCGCCAAATATTTTTGGGTGCAAAGTTTTTACTCTTCCTCCGAGTATTGATGGATAACCAGTAATGCTTTCGACCGAAATAACAGGAATATTCAGGCTTTCGATAAAAGTTTTTGTTCCGCCGGTTGAATAAAGTACTACTCCTAATTTATTTAATTTCTTAACAATAACATCCAGTCCATCTTTGTAATAGACAGAAATCAGTGCATTTTTTATTTGTCTTAATTCGCTCACTTTCAGTAATTTATAATAACAAGCACAAAATTATTAAAATTACCTGCATTTTTCAATTGCTTAAACAACAAGTTTAATGATTGTTAATAAATAATATGAATTGTTTATAACCGTGAATTGATTTGGGGTTTGCGTCATTGCGAGGCACGAAGCAATCTAATTTAGGATTTACGTCATTGCGAGGCACGAAGCAATCTAATTTAGGGTTTGGGACTTGTGATTAGCTTTTGACAGGATTAACAGGATTAACAGGTTTAATGAATTTAGGATTTACGTCATTGCGAGGCACGAAGCAATCTAATTTAGGATTTAGAAATTTAGGATTTGAAACTTGTAACTTCAAGCTATTTATTTTGTAAGTTTTTAACTTATACCGATAAGGAGTAGGAAAACGAAAAATTCCTATCGGCATAACTGTACTTCGATATTTCGACAAAGCTCAATAACCTTAAACTCAGCATATCAACTCTAAGCGAATTATGCTTTGCAAATTCACTAAAATTCAGTATAACAGATACAAACTATTAGGTATTTTACATTGAAGTTGCAAACTTCAATGTGCGGGGGTAATAATTAATTTCACGAAATTTTTATTGAAAGTGTTGATTATATGTTTTTTTATCTCTTTAATTTCCGTATTTTTGTAAAGAAATAAGTTTTTAAAACACAAAAAAGTTGTTTTTGCCATGAAAGAAGTTACTCTTTATATTCAGGAAAATAAATTCAAGTTCTTTATGGATATTGTAAGGAACTTTGATTTTGTTAAAGTGGGTGATGTTGACAACGGCGACACTAAAGAAACAATTCTTGCCAATATCAAAACCGGCTTGGACGAAATTAAACAAATTGAAAAAGGCAAGCTTAAAGCCCGACCTGCTAAAGATTTTTTAAATGAGCTATAAAGTTCTTACTACCAATAACTTTGAAAAGGAAGCAAAGAGGCTTATTAAAAAATATAGCTCTCTTAAAAATGAAATAGTTGCTTTGATTGACGACTTGCAACATAATCCAATGCAAGGTGCTCACGTTAACAATAAT
>MENC01000216.1:4087-6982 GCA_001768155.1 Bacteroidetes bacterium GWA2_30_7 | reverse complement strand
TATTTAAAAAATTAAAAAAATTCATGTAGGTTTGTAAAAATACCTAACAATATGACACAATTAGAAATATTTATTAAAAATTTTTCAGGCGATAATTTTGAAGATTATAGTCATGAAAATGGATTTACATATTGGTATGCAAGCGATTTAATGAACTTGCTCGGGTATGAAAATATGACTTCTTTTCAGCGTGCAATTAACAAGGCAATGACCACTTGCAATACATTAAATATCCCAATTTTAGATAACTTTTTTCAAGAACAACGAATTATTGATAACAAATCAATAATGGACTTTAGATTATCCCGATTTGCTTGTTATCTTACTGTTATGAATGCCGATAGTAAAAAAAATGCTGTTGCTATGGCTCAATCATATTTTGCAACTTTAGCAGGTGCAGTTCAAAACTATCTCGAAGAAGCTAATAAAGTTGAGCGACTTGTAATTAGAGACGAAATATCAGAACGTGAAACTAGCCTTTCTGGTGTAGTTCATAAAGCCGGTGTTGAAAATTATCCTTTTTTTCAAAATGCCGGTTATAGAGGATTGTATAATAAAAACATAAGTCAATTAAAAATGATTAGAAATATTCCTACAAATAAATCGTTACTCGATTTTATGGGAAAAGAAGAATTGGCTGCAAATCTTTTTAGAATTACTCAAACAGAACTAAAAATCAAACAAGATAACATTAAGGGGCAACAAAAATTAGAAAATACTGCCGAAAATGTTGGAAAAAAGGTTAGACAAACAATGAAAGACATTAGTGGTATTTTACCAGAACAACTACCCAAACACGAAGATATAAAGACTGTTAAACAACAACTTAAAGCAAAAAGTAAACAAATAAAAGAGTTGGACAGCAAAAAAAAGAAAAAATCATAAAAAGTATTAACAAGCTCCGCCTTTGTTAACAATAACATTACCAGTTAAAAAAGAATATTTTATTCAAAAACATTTATTATATTCGTTACTGTAATTTGTTTAAAAGTTGAAATACTTAATTTTCAGAATTTGTAGGTTTAACAAATCGTTCAAAATTATTAAAATAAAGATTAAAATTTTTCTTAACTTTGTTTAATGAAGAAAAAAACGCAATATATCAGTCAGTTAATCCGAAGTTATGTAAACCTTATAGACCCGAAATCGGATGTTATATTATATGGTTCTCGTGCTCGTGGAGACGAAAGGGCAGACTCAGACTGGGACATTCTGATTTTAACAGATTACCCTGTTGATTTACAAAAAGAAAGACTTTTCAGAGAAAAATTATACGATTTAGAATTAGAAACAGAAGAGCCGTTTTCGATATTTATTTACCCTAAAATTGACTGGTATTCAAAACAAAGCATAACTCCATTTTTTAACAATGTTTCTCGCGAAGGTATCAGAATATGAATAGTGAAGAAAGAAAAGAGTCTGTTATGCCTTTATTTCAGCCAGTTGAAGAGATGATAAAACTGATAGAAGAAGATATTGTTAAAAAACTAAATGAATAAATCCAACCAAGAAAAAGTCTGTTTTATTCAAAAACATTTATTATATTCGTTACATGATTTAATTTTAAAAAAACAAAATTGTGAATAATTGAAATATACACACATATTGCGAGTATACAGATGTTAAGCCATTTTTAAAACAATAATATACTATGAATAAATCACTGGAAATTTTTCAAAAGGTTAACTCGACTATTGAAATAGTTGAAGAAACAGAACACATTAATATTAATAAACTTTGGGCTGACTCTTCATTTATGTGTAGATTTCCAAAGGACAAAGACTTTTCTTCACTTGAAAACATTGAATTACCATTAGAACTTTGTGCCATATATCACAGTTCAGAACAAAAGTTAGAATTCATTTTTGCTCCTTTATCGACAGACCAGATTTTTCTACACAGAAAAACCATCTTTTATTTTAAAGGAATAGAAATTAAAACTGAATTTGCAGAACCATCCGAGGCTTTAAAACTGCTATCAATGGGTTTTAGAAAAATCGATTCACCTAACAACTCTCAATATAGGAATCTAGAGGTGTTTTGTGATTTTTATAGGACAGAGGAGCAAAATTCACAAATGAAAACTTATTTCAAGAATAAACAACCATATTCATATTTTGTTTTAGGTGACTTCAAGAAAATAAAAAAGGATTTTGTCACATTATGCAAACACTTGAATGTTTATTTAAGATTTTTCGATCGAAAAGCACCTGTTATTTCTATCGTTAATATTGAGCCTAAAGGAGAAAAATTTAAATTGCCTTGCTATACTATTGACAAAAGTTTTCCCGAACAAATTTCTGCAAACGCTATAGACCCAATAGCAATTGACTTATTAGAGGTTGCAAGAGAGACTGGAAATAGTCGTTTAAAATATTTGTTTTACTATCAAGTCTTAGAGTATTTTGCATATTACTATTTAGACGAAGAATTAAAAAGAAAATTAAGTAATATTTTAAAAAGTCCCGATTTGCTTCATAATTCAAGTTCATATACAAGAACAATTATTGAAGAGTTGAAAGATTATACCAATAATACTACGGACAAGCAAAAGTTAACTAAACTATTGACAGATTATATCTCGGTAGACGATATCGTTACAGAAATTAGATGTAATATTAAAAACTTTTGCAACGACCTTGAATTTGATGGCAATTTTAAACTACCAGCAATTTTGCAAGACGAAAAATCATTAGATAAAATGTTTATAGAAGGTAAAGAAACTAAAGAAAAAAAGAAAGAAAAAGAAAAAGCGAAGTGTGACTTAATAATTGCTATTTCAGATAGAGTTGAAAAAATTAGAAATGTTTTAGTTCACATCAGAGAAAGCAGAGAAAACAAAGTAATCCTTCCAACAATGAATAATAATAGAAAGTTGACACCTTATCTTTTTCT
>MENC01000216.1:0-4057 GCA_001768155.1 Bacteroidetes bacterium GWA2_30_7 | reverse complement strand
AGTGCAAGTAAAAGCCTGCCAAATCCAACATTGAACCGTTAAACCTTCTCCTCAGCCGTAAAGTCCTTAAACAATCCCAAATCTTTTAATTCACTGTTGTGCACGTAGTTGCCTTTTGCTTTGTTTTCTGCTTGAGCCATTTTAATAAAAACTTCGGCAGCGTCTTTATTTTCTTTTTCGATTTTTGCTTTAATAAGCATTAAGTAGCCCATAATAATATTGCCGCCCATTTCGACAAGTCGGCGTGAGTGGAAACTGCTGAAATCGTTGTCTTTATTGTCGTTTAACTTGATTCGGGCAACTTCGTAATCGACTCTCATTTCAAGCAAAATTTCTTTTAGATATTGTAAGTTATTTGGAAAAACAATAGTTTCATAATCCTTAATTGCCTGCAAATACGAACCGGTTTCAACTCCTCGCATTGAGGCAATTACCTGCAATTGTGTAGTTCCTTCGTAAATCGATGTAATACGTGCATCGCGGTATATGCGTTCGATTGGGAAATCTTGCATATAACCTGCACCGCCGTGAATTTGAAGTGCATCGTAAGCATTTTGGTTGCAATATTCGCTGCAAACTAATTTTGCAAGTGGAGTAAAAATATCGGCTTGTCGTTGGTAAGTTTTTGCCAATGTTTTTTCTTCTGGAGTTAATTTACGTTCTTTTTCGATATGAATATATGCTTTGTAAATATCAACAAATCTGGATGTTTCGTATAGCAATGCACGAGAAGCAAGGGTTTTTGCTTTCATATTTGTAAGCATTTCGTAAACAGCCGGAAACTCAATAATTGGTCGTCCGAACTGAACTCTTTCAATAGCATATTTGTAAGATTCGCGATAAGCAGCTTCTGAAATCCCAACTGCCTGAGCTGCAATTCCTAAACGAGCCGAATTCATCAACGACATTACATATTTTATAAGTCCAAGTTTACGGTCGCCAATCAAAATAGCAGGAGAATCTTTAAAAACAAGTTCGGCAGTTGGCGAACCGTGAATTCCCATTTTTTCTTCAATTCTTCTTACAGTTCTTGTTTCGTCTTTATAGTATAAAAACATTGATAAGCCTCTGCCATCGGTAGTTCCTTCTTCGGAACGAGCTAAAACCAGCGAAATGTGTGCATCGCCATTTGTGATAAAACGTTTAACGCCGTTTAGAAGCCATGTTTTTCGTTTTTCGTCGTAATGTGCTTTTAGCTGAACTCTTTGTAAATCGGAACCTGCATCAGGCTCAGTAAGTGCCATTGCTCCGGTTTCGCCTTCGGGAAATTTTGGTAAATATTTGTTTTGAATTTCTTCTGTAGCAAACTCATGTAATGTTTCGGCAATATCTTGAAGTCCGTAAATATTTGAAAAACTTGCATCTCCACGCGAAATAATTTCATTTGCCATGATGTAAATTGTGGTAGGCATGTTTAGTCCGCCATATTTACGAGGAAGTGTAAAACCATTAACGCCGGCTTTTTCAAGAGCTTTAAGGTTCTCGTCGGTTCCTTTGGCATATATAACATGATTATTTTCAACACGAGGACCTTCACGGTCAACTTCAACTGCATTTGGACCAATAATATCGGCACTTATTTCGCCGATAATTTCAAGAATTTTATCGTAACTGTCAACTGCATCTTCGTAATCGAAAGGTGCATAGTCGTATTTATCTTTATCTATAAAATCATTTTCCTTAAGCTTAACAACTCTTTTCATCAAAGGATGAAATACATGAAACTTGAGGTCTTTATTGTCGGTGTAAAAATTTGACATAATTGAGATATTTAAGAGGTAATATTTAAGATGTAAAATGTAAAATGTAACTGCGTAGCAACAATTTAACAATTTATTTAGTATTTTCTTTGTAATATTTTATCATTTTGGGGATAATGTCCATAACATCGCCAATGATAACATAATCGGCAATTTCGTTTATTGGAGCATTTTTGTCGTTATTTATTGAAATTATCATTGCAGATTCTGCCATGCCAGCACGATGTTGAATTTGACCAGAAATTCCACAAGCAATATAAAGTTTTGGGCGAACTGTTAAGCCTGTTTGTCCAATTTGGCGTTCGTGTTCGGTAAATCCTGAGTCAACAGCAGCTCTTGAGCCACCAACTTCGCCTCCAATTACTTCGGCTAAATTGTATAAAGCTTTGAAATTTTCTTTTGAGCCCATTCCGTAACCGCCTGCAATAATGATATTTGCAGATTTCAAATTCAATTTGCTTTTCTCAATGTGTCGCTCAATAATTTTCACTACAAAGTCGCTATCGGAAAGTATTTCGGCAACATTTATATTGACAATATCGCCTGTATATTTTTTAGAAAAAATTTCTTTTTTCATTACACCTTCACGCACAGTTGCCATTTGAGGCTTATTCTCTGGGTTAATGATAGTTGCAATAATATTTCCACCAAATGCAGGTCTGATTTGATACAGTAAGTTTTTATATTCTGTATTTGTTTTGTTCTCGGTGTGGTCGCCGATTACAAGGTTTGTACAGTCGGCTGTTAATCCTGATTTTAAGGCAGATGCTATTCTAGGTGCTAAATCGCGACCAATACTTGTTGCTCCAAAAAGTGCAATTTGTGGCTTTTCTTTACGAAATACATTAATAACAATTGCAGCATGAGGAAGCGTTAGAAAAGGATAAAGCCTTTTGTCGTCGGCAATATGCAGCACATCAACTCCGTAAGGAAAAATTTGTTTTTCAATTCCTTTTAGATTGTTGCCTATAACAATAGCTTCTAATTTACAGCCAAGCTCTTCGGAAAGAGATTTCCCTTTTGTCAAGAGTTCAAGGCTTACGTCGGCAATTATACCGTCTTCAATTTCGCAATAAACAAAAATATTATTCATTATTTTATTTAGGATTTATTCATTTAGGATTTTCTGTACACTGAGGTTCTCGAAGTGTTGTATTTAAAAATTTTAATATTTAAGACACATTGATGAGTTGTTTTCATGGGCTTATGTGTTCGGGTGTTCATGTTAACAATTTAATCAATGTAACAATATTGTTATTATCCAATTGTATGATTTGCTAAAAGCTCTTTCATCATAGATTCAATATCCTTGTTATCAGACGTTAATACTTTTGATTCTTTTGCTTTAAAAACCACGTTTTCAATCTTTTTTACTTTAGTTGGAGAGCCTGTAAGTCCGAGATATTTATCTTCGGGATTTAGGTCTCTGCAACTTATTTCCTGAATAGTTAAATATGGTCGGTCTTTTTGCAATTGAATGTAATCTTCGGAAGAGTCCTGTACTTCGACAATAGTTTTTGCATGTTTGTACTTCATAAAAAGCTTCGAATTTCGAGGACGACATGCCTGAGCCGAACTATGTACGGTAATCAAAACCGGCAGCGAAGAGGATACAATTTCGATGCCTTTCTCTAGCCTTCGCTTTACAATTATCTGTTTTCCTTTATATTCGATAATTTCTTCGGCATAGGTAATTTGTGGAATATTTAACTTTTCGGCAACCTGTGGACCAACTTGTGCAGTATCGCCATCAATTGCCTGACGACCAGCCAAAATTACATCAAAATCCAGTTTTTTGATTGCCAAAGCAAGTGTATATGATGTAGCTAATGTGTCGGAACCGGCAAATTTTCGGTCGCTTATTAATATTCCATTGTCGATACCATGATATAAGCCTTCGCGAATTAATTCGGCAGCTCTGCCAGGTCCCATTGTTAACATAGTGATAGTAGAACCGGCATACTTTTCTTTTAATCGGAGTGCTTGTTCCAGAGCGTTTAAGTCTTCGGGATTGAAAACAGCGGCTAATGCACCTCTATTGACAGTTCCGTCGGCTTTCATAGCATCTTTTCCAACATTTCGAGTGTCGGGAACTTGCTTTGCAAGAACAATAATTTTTAAACCCTTCATTTTAATTATTATTATTTTTTAAAAATCGAAGGTCAAAGATACTAAAATGAATTAAAAAAAAAATTGCAAGTTTTGAACTAGGTAAGCGACAGAAATACAGTTGATAAGATATTGATTTTTGATAAATTTAAATTTGTATTAGACGCTAGAAAGATGTTTTTTAGCAT
>MENC01000215.1:4877-9018 GCA_001768155.1 Bacteroidetes bacterium GWA2_30_7 | reverse complement strand
ATGATTAATAACGAAGTTAATCAAATGTACACCGATGTTGCAGGTTCGTTAGGTTATATGTTTAATTCCAGAACAAAATTCGTAGTTAATTGCGGATATAGAAATCAAACCGGAAAACAAATAGATTTAGATTTATTTACTGCTAAAGCTGAATTTACAACATCTTTAAGACAGCTATATTTTACATTGGGAGTTGATTATTATAATAAAAAATATTTAACAGAAAGCACTGATTTTAAAGGAGCTTATGTAAAAATAGTTAGGAAATTTTAACAAAGAACAATTTAACCTTTTTACCACATAGACACATAGTACACATAGAAAGAATCACATAGAACAATTCAATTTAACTTTGTAAATGAACAGTTTTTTTTATATTATTATATCTATTATATTGTTGAACATCTCATTTGTAAATGAGACTGCTAAATTAATTAATAAACCAAATTGCTTAGAATGTCATAACGAAATTATTTTACAAAAAACTGTACATCCGGTTGCTCAAGATTGCGAAACATGTCATCAGTATAACGAAGGAGAACATCCTTCAAAATTCAATAAGTTTACATTAACAGAGAAGATTCCAGAATTATGCTATAATTGCCATGATGCAATTCAAACAAGTATTATTAATTTTAAAGTAATTCACGGTGCAACTAAAATTAACAAATCGTGTTTAAATTGTCACTCGCCACATTCTTCAGATAATGCAAAACTTTTGAAAAACGAAGGAAACGAATTATGCTTTTCTTGTCATAACAAAGTTATAGAAGCAAATGGGCATAAAATCCCAAATATTAAGCAAAAGGTTACTATATCAAAAGTAATTCACGCAGCAATTGAAGATGGATGTATTACTTGCCATAAGCCACATTCATCTGATAGAAAAAACTTATTGGCAGCTCAATTTCCTTCCGATGAATATACTGTTGTAAGTCCAGATAGTTTTGCTTTATGTTTTAATTGCCATGATGCCGCTTTAATTACAAGTTCAACTACAACAACTGCAACAGGTTTCAGAAATAAAAATAAAAATTTACACTTTTTACACATTAATGGAAACAAGGGACGTAGTTGTACACTATGCCACGATATTCATGGTTCTGATAATGAACACCTGATTAAATCCAAAACTTTATTTGGAAAATTTGAAATGACACTGATATATCGTTCTACTGCTACAGGAGGCTCTTGTAAAAATGCTTGTCACTCAGAAAAAGCATACGAAAAATAGAAAACCTTAAAAAGTCCAAGCTTCAAATTCCAAATTCTAAATTCCAAATTTTCTGTGAATTTTTAAAATAATTGTATATTTGTAATAAAAACATCAGAAAATGAAAACACTTAATTTAGATATTCACAAACGTTACACCTATAACGATTATGTTACATGGTTTGATGATGTTAGGCGCGAATTATTTGATGGTTTTATAAAATTGATGAGTCCTTCACCAACATTGAAGCACCAAATTATTTCCGGTAATTTATATAGAAATTTTAGTGTTTATTTACAAGGTAAAAGATGTAAAGTATTATATGCTCCATCCGATGTTCGTTTTATTGAAAAAGACACAAATGAAATTTATACTGTTACTCAACCCGATATTTATATTGTTTGCGATTTAACTAAACTTGATGCTCAAGGCTGTCTTGGCTCACCTGACCTGATAATAGAAATAATTTCGCCAAAAAATGCCAAACGAGATGTTAAAGATAAATTTGACCTTTACGAAAAATATGGAGTAAGGGAATATTGGATTGTTAATCCTAATGATGAAAATATTAGTGTATTCTTATTAGATGAAAGCGGAAAATACAAATTGGTTAGAATTTATGCAGGAGATGATGCAATTCCTGTAAATATTTTTGATGGTGCTTTATCAATTGATTTGACTGAAGTGTTTGAAGAATAGAGAAGATTGATATTTAGTGCAACTAAGAAAACTACTTATTTTAAGAAATAACAAATTACAAGTATCAAATCTCAAATAACAATTACTTAATACTCAAACGGTTTTGAGAATTGAAATTTCGAGAATTGGAATTTATTTGACATTTGTTTTTTGCTTTTTGGAGTTTTCTTACTAACACTATTTATTGAAATTTATGGATATTAAATTGTGAAACTTCTTTGCTTCTTGTGTTATCTTAAAAATCAAAAAAATCCTAAATCCCAAATTTCTGTTATATAATATCGTTATTTAACATCGTTGTAAAACAGATGTTTAAAAAGCTTAAATAGTTTTAAATACATTAATTTTGTATTGTAATTAATAATAAAAATTGCTATGAAAACTTTAAGTATTATTCAGTGCATTGTATTAATTTTATTATTTTCATTTAATAATTTATTCGGTCAAAAAATTAATTGTTTAGACTGTCATGAAAATTTAATTGAAAAATCTGCACATAATAAAGTTGTAAAATGCGACGATTGTCATCGGGATATTAAGTCTGATGAACATGAAAAAGGCTCTGCAAAGTCGGTTGATTGCGGTAGATGTCACGAATTATTTGCTTCACAATTACAGAATGATGTTCATCATAATATTATGAATGTTGCAGATAATAAGGCTCCTTCGTGTAAAACATGTCATGGAGGTCATAATATCAAAAATGTTACAAATGTAAATGATAAGTTTGATGAATTTTGCAAACAGTGCCATAAGGAAAATGTTTTAAAGGTTCAATATCATAATCTTACAAGGTTAAACAAAGACTGTAATATTTGTCATGATAATAGTGATTATAATAAGGAGCTTGAAGCATCTATTCATAAAAATTTATCATGCTCAAATTGTCATAGCTTTGTTGTAAATAATCTTGATAGTCATCAAAAGAATCCAAAAGAAGGACGACTAGCCGATTGTTATTTATGTCATAATTTAATTGCAGAACAGCATAGAGAAAGTATTCATGGAATTTCGTTGGCTGAAGGAATTGATGAGGCTGCACAATGCTGGAGTTGTCATGGTTCGCACAATATTTTACCGGTTTCGGATAATAAAAGCAAAGCACATTTTACAAATCTTGTAAGTACATGTGGTGAGTGTCATGATAAGCCTGAATTTGCAGAAAAACATTCGTCAACTGTTAAGCAACCGGGCTTAATGTATTCAAAATCGGTTCATGGACTATTAGTTGAACAGGGTAGCGAAAAGGCTGCTACTTGTACAAAATGTCATGGAATACATGATATTAAAAACAGGATTCAACCATTTTCAAAAATATCGAGTATCAATATTCCAGATGTGTGTTCGGAGTGTCATAAACAAATTACTGATGATTATTTACAGTCGATTCATTGGATTGGTGTAAAAAAAGGTATTAGAGAGTCTCCTTCTTGTAACGATTGCCATAGCGAACATAGTATTCATGCAATAAATACTGTTGATAAACGAAACGAGATTAAAAAAATTCAGGATAATACTTGTTTGCAATGTCATCAGAATTTATTATTGGCTCAACGATATGGGCTTGAAGGAACGAATGCTTTAAATTATCAGGATAGTTATCATGGATTGGCTGTTTCGAGAGGGGACGAAACGGCTGCAATGTGTGTTGATTGTCATGGTGTTCATAAAATTTTGCCTAAAAATCATGAAGAATCATCAATTAATAAAAGAAATATTTTAATAACTTGTAAAAAATGCCATTCTAATGCAAATGAAGTATTTGCAAACAGTTATTCTCATATTTCAAATGACGAAACTTCTGCAAAATATATTGAAACTATAGTTGAAACAGTGTATTTCTGGCTTATAATAATTGTTATTGGGGGGATGCTCGTTCATAATCTAATAATTTTTGTGCACGAATTGAGGGAACGCAGAAAATCGACAATTAATGAGATTAAAATTCCACGATTTACTAAAAATGAATTAATTCAACATCTTTTTTTATTAGTTTCATTTTTAATTTTAGCAATTACAGGATTTCAGTTAAAATACCCCGATAGTTGGTGGAGCGAAGGATTACTTTATATAGGATTAGATGAAACAACTCGGCAGCTTGTACATAGAATTTCGGCTGTTGTAATGATTGTTTTATCGGTTTATCATGTTGCTTATTTATTATTTACAGCAAGGGGGCGTGATGTGTTAAAGGGATTATTTCCTGCTTTTTCGGATTTTAAACTTGC
>MENC01000215.1:2590-4857 GCA_001768155.1 Bacteroidetes bacterium GWA2_30_7 | reverse complement strand
TTCTTTGGTTTCCTACGGCTATTGGAAGTTGGGCACCACTTTGGGTAATAAAAGTTAGCGAAATTGTGCATTTTTATGAAGCTATATTAGCTACTCTTGCAATAGTTGTATGGCATTGGTTTTTTGTAATGCTACGACCAAAAGAATATCCTGTAAGTTTTACTGTTGTTGATGGAAAAATGACAATAGAACATTTTAAAGAAGAGCATCATTTGAAATTTAAGAAAGTTATTACTGAGTGGTACGAATATAAAGCAGGGAAGATTAGCAAATTGAGTAATTATACTATGCTTTTTATTAGAGCAATTGAAAAAGCGAATATTAATCCTGATGATATTTTTAAGAATGAGATTGATAATGATGGGTAATTGTTAAATTGTTTGAGGTTTGAGGTTGCTACGCAGTATAATTCTAAATTCTAAATTGTTACATTGTTTAAAAAAAACGCTTCAAGGTGGCTATGCCACGCTTGTAAGGTTTTTTTAGATAGTTCTGTTCAAAATCAAATTATTTCAATTAGACTATTTGATGATTTATATGTTTTGAACACGCTTTTCTTCGTCTTATTTCGTAAATTGGCAAAGCAATTAATCCGAAAATAATTGTATAAACAAATGTAATTCCGTTAGAAAGTACTGCAAAACTAAGTCCTGTTTTTGGGTCAAGATTATAAGCAAGAAATAGCTGTAAAATTAAAAAATGAGTTGTTCCTATTCCACCAGGTGTTGGCATTGCCCAACCTAATCCACCAATAAATAAAACTACTGTTGCAAAGTAAAAATTATAATTATCGGTTTCGGGTAAAGCTAATAAACAAGTGTAATTCATTAAAATAAGTAAAATCCAAATCACAATTGTAATTACAATAAATGAGTTAAATTTTTTCAGTTTTATTGAATTTTTAATGGTTTCGTAAGTATCGCTAAAGAAACAAACTAATCTTGAGAAGAAAATAATTTTGTTATGAAATTTGTAAAGTATAAATATAATAATAAACGAAAATATTGTTAGAAAAATAATAATCCAAATAATTAAATTTGAATTGTTTGAAAACAAATTTATTATATTCTGAAGTACATGAGTTTTAATAAATTTCAGTTTCTCTATTTCTAAAGAAAATACAGCGATAATACCCAATAAAAGTATAAGCATATCCCAAATTCTATCAATTACAATTGTACCAAAACTAATAGAAAAGGGAATTTTACTTGTTCTGTAAATTGTTGTACAACGGGTAATTTCGCCAATCTTTGGAGTAAAACTATTAACAAAAAATCCTAAAACTGTAGAATTCATAATGTCAATATTTTCGGCAGTATAACCTGAATTTTCGATAATAATTTTCCATCTTATTGCTCTTAAATACATAACTATAAAAAGCAAAAAGCCATTAAAAAGTAACCAGTAAATATTTGCATTTTTTATGCTGTCGAAAATTTCGTCTAATGGTTTATCATGAAAAGTAATATACAAGAAAAACAATCCAACTATAATCCCGATAAAGGTATTTAGTATGTTTTTTAAGTTATTACTCATAATTTTAAGAAGAAGTTGGTATAATTGAAAAGATAAAAGTAATAAAAAATAAAATAAAAAAAGTCGGAGAAAATCCGACTTTCAAAAAAAATGATTAAAATTTACTTAACGCTATCAATATAAGATATAAGGTCAATAATTTTATTAGAATAGCCCCATTCGTTATCGTACCAGGCAACTATTTTAACAAAAGTAGAATTTAAAGCAATTCCGGCACCTGCATCAAAAATTGAAGTATGGCTATCTCCATTAAAATCGCTGGATACAACAGCTTCTTCGGTATAAGCTAAAATACCTTTTAGTTCATTTTCAGAAGCATATTTCATTTTAGCACAAATTTCTTCGTAGGTAGCAGGTTTTTCTAATTTACAAGTTAAGTCAACTACCGAAACATTTAATGTTGGCACTCTGAAAGCCATTCCTGTTAATTTGCCTTTTAAAGATGGGATTACTTTGCCAACTGCTTTTGCAGCACCGGTTGAAGATGGTATTATGTTACCGGCAGCAGCTCGTCCGCCTCTCCAATCTTTTGCAGAAACTCCATCAACAGTTTTTTGAGTTGCTGTTGTGGCATGAACTGTTGTCATTAAACCTTCTGCTATTCCCCAATTATCGTTTAATATTTTAGCTACAGGTGCAAGGCAGTTTGTTGTACATGAGGCATTTGAAAGCATATTCATATCATTTGTATATGATTTATGGTTTACACCCATTACAAACATTGGGGTATC
>MENC01000215.1:0-2536 GCA_001768155.1 Bacteroidetes bacterium GWA2_30_7 | reverse complement strand
GGCTGTAACTCTTATTGCTTTACCATTAACAACCAATTTTCCATCTTTAGCTTCTACTGTTCCATCAAATTTTCCATGAACAGAATCGTACTTTAACATATAAGCCATATAATTAACATCTATCAAGTCGTTTATTCCAACTATTTCGATGTTTCCTTGCTTAATTGCAGCTCTGAATGCTAATCTCCCGATTCTTCCAAAACCATTAATACCGACTTTAATTTTTGACATATTTTTTAAATTTTTAAAATTATTTAGATTGAATATACATAGCAAAATTAATTATTAAAAGCTTATTATTCAAAAATATTTGCATGTTTTAGCATATAAATAAAAAAACCGGCATTTGCCGGTTCTTTCATATAGTTATATTATTTACAACACAATCATTTTTGTTGAATATTGTTTTACATCTGTTTTTAATGAAATAAAATAAGTTCCTTTTTGTAAATCTGCGACATTAAAGCTAAATTTATTTGAACCTGAGTTAAGCTCTAATTCTAATTTTTTAACTAATCTACCATTTATATCATAAACAGTTAAAGTTCCATCAGTTGAATTTGTTAATGTTAGACTAATATTTGCTTTTTCACTAACTGGATTAGGAAACACCTGAATTTTAGCATTTTCATCATTTTTACTAATTGTTGGAACAGATACTGGACCTTTGTTTGTTTCGCTACTCCAGATTCCTCTTCCATGTGTACCTGCATAAATAAATCCATGATTATAAATTCTACGTTCCCAGCTATTTTCAAATGTTTGCTGACGTAACATAAAGGTAGCAACATTAGGAAATGAACCTTCTACTTCCCAAATAACAGAATCAGCAGTAATATCAGATGTTGAAAATACACCATATTCTGTTCCAACCAAAACTGTTAAAGAATCGTCCCATAAAATTAATGAAGAATAAACCGGCATTGCAGGTAAATTTCCCTGAACTAACTTAAAGTTATTTAAACTAGTAGAAGGAGGGCAAGTTGCTGCATTTGTGCTATAATATACATGCGACAATGAGCCATAATTTCCTAAAGTTACAATTAAGTTCTCAGAATCTTGTGGGTCAACAGCCATGCTTGTAATTGTTTGGTTTCCAAATATACCAATAACTTCGGCAGTCATAGATTGCAGTTGTGTCATTGTTCTATATTTATAAAGGCTATCTATTCTATATACTCGATTAGGTGTTGCAATATAAAGTACATTTCCATCTTCTGAAAACTCAATTGTTTCTACTAAGCCTGAAATACCTGCCGAAACAGGAAATGCTGAAGTTGAGGCTGCAAAATTTAGTGGAGACCTGGATACCTCTATTCCATTAAATCTTCCTAAAACAAACATTGATTGGTAATAATCCTGAATATTAAAACTAATTGTTTGATTAGCTAATAATGGATTTTTAAGTTTATACTTAGTGTATAGTGGTTTTGCACTAATTACGCTTTCACCAATTACATCAATAACAGTATCGGCTGGGAATGTGCGGTTAGTTGTGTTTTTATAATCAACCATAACAGAATCAATACTTAAAGAATCATAAAAACTTTCCCAAATTCTAAATGGTGTAACAAAGTTTCCATTATCTTCTTCACTATTTGTATAACCCGACATGCCAAAACCTCCGTCTTGAGAACGACTAACTCCACCCCAATATACTGATGAAAATACTATATTTGGGTCGATAATAGAAAAATGAGAATATCCTCCATCGCCTCCACCAACTTCAAAGGCACTTTGCATAGTATTTCCTTTAAAGTTAATCATATTTGTTCCATTATCCTGACAGCCACCAATAACATAGCCGGTACCTGATGCAGCAACAGCATAAAACTGTGTTACATTGTAGTTTTTATTTATTGCAGAAAAAGTAACTCCGCCATCAGTTGATTTAAATACGCCACCATCGCAACCGATATATAATGTTTTATTAGTTAGATATTTTGGATGGAATACAATAGCATGAATATCAGCATGAACATAATATGATGCACCTTCAGCATTCCATAACGTAGTTTGTTCAAAGAATTTGGCACCCATTTTTTTCCATACATCAACTCCACCGAGTAGTGCATTATCTCTATCGTCGGGATAAACTGATATTACATTATCGTAGGTTCCTTGATTATTACCTCCAAAAGGATCAAATAAAGGATTATTTCCTTCTCCGATTATTTCCCATGTTAAACCTTTGTTTTTTGATTGATATACATTATCAAGGTTTCCACCAGGTGTAGCAGATAAACAATAAATATAATTTGGGTCAGATGGAGCAAACGCAAACTCTAAACGTCCAGTATTTGGAGATAAAGATGAACGTGCATCTAAATTTAATAAATTAGTGATAATTCCTGTTAAGTTTAATGTATCCATTGTGTAAGGTATATCAATAAATAATTCATTAGAAGATGGAATAGCATATACCAGACCTACTTTATTTAAAGAATTTATACCTGTTTTTATAGAAACAATATCACCAACCGCTAAAGAGTGTGCACTAGTTGTTGTAATTTTAGTAAAATCATTAGTATAGAAT
>MENC01000214.1:4236-5309 GCA_001768155.1 Bacteroidetes bacterium GWA2_30_7 | reverse complement strand
ATTAACACTCCATTTTTACACAGGAAATTTTCCTTTAGCAACATTTATTTCGAACATTTTAAGTTGTATTATTTTAATTATTGCGGTATTTTACATCAAAAAAATAGTTGACTCTGAAATTATGCGGCTTTTTTTAATAACTGGAATTTGTGGGGGTTTTAGTACTTTTTCCACGTTTAGTTTCGAAACTTTTTCGTTATTAAAAACAGGATATTATACCATTGCTTTAATTAATATTGTATTAAGCTTAGCTGTTGGTGTTGGATTAATTTTTATGCTTCTAAAAAATCAAGCTTCATGAAGAAAAATTATCTTATTGCTTTCTTTTTAATAATTGGTTTTAGTGCATTTAGTCAACAAAAACGACCCAAAATTGTGGTTGGCATTGTAATCGACCAAATGCGTTACGATTATTTGAGCCGTTATTGGAATAAATTTGGCAACGATGGTTTTAAAAAAATTATCAATGGTGGTTTTAATTGTAAAAATACACAGTACAATTATATGCCAACTTATACAGGTCCGGGTCATGCTTCCATTTATTCTGGTACAACCCCAGAAAACCATGGCATTATTGCCAACGATTGGTACGATAAAAAGCTTAAAAAATATGTGTATTGTGCCGAAGATGTTACTGTAAAAACCATTGGAAGTGACTCAAAAGATGGTTTAATGTCGCCTTCCAGAATGTTGGGAACTACTATTACCGACGAACTAAAACTTGCCACTAATTTTAAAGGAAAAGTAATTGGTGTTTCTTTAAAAGACCGTGGAGCTATTTTACCGGCAGGGCATAAAGCCGACGCCGCTTATTGGTTTGAAGGTGGCAACACTGGAAAATGGATTTCGAGTTCTTATTATTTTAACGAGTTGCCAAAATGGGTAAACGAAGTAAACAATAAAAATTCGGCAAATACCTATTTAAACTCCCCTTGGAACACTCTTTTGCCTATTGCTGAATATACCGAAAGTATTGCCGACAACAACATTTATGAAGGACTTTTTTCAACCGAAAAAACACCAACTTTTCCGCACAACTTACCTGCTTTACGTGATAGTAACGAAAATTACAG
>MENC01000214.1:0-4219 GCA_001768155.1 Bacteroidetes bacterium GWA2_30_7 | reverse complement strand
GATTATGTTGGTCATCAATATGGACCTACAGCTGTAGAGGTTGAAGACACTTATTTAAGATTAGACCAAAGTTTAGCTGAACTTTTTTCATTTTTAGCATCAAAATTTAAAAAAGAAGACGTGTTGATTTTTATTACTGCTGACCATGCCGCAGTTGATGTTCCTCAATACTTAATCGATAACCACATTCCTGCTGGATATTTTGACAAGAATAAAATGGCTACTGATTTAAAAGCGTTTTGTTTAGCCAAATGGAATGTTGCCGATTTAATCGAAAACATTTCGAACGGACAAGTATTTTTAAATCATGAAAGCATCTTAAAAAATAGCCTCAACACCCAACAAATTGAACAAGAAATTGCCAATTATATTTTAACTTATGACGGGATTGCCCAAACATTTACCAGCAACACATTAAAAACCACTTTTTTTACCGAAAATATTCAATCACATATTCAACGAGGTTTTAATCAAAAACGTTCGGGAGATGTTATTTACGTATTGGCTTCTGGTTGGATAAATGCCGGATATACAACAGGTTGTACACACGGTTCTCCTTATCAATACGATACTCGTGTACCATTGCTTTGGTATGGATTTAACATTCCAATAGGAGAAACCAACAGCAAAGTAATTATTACAGATGTTGCAGCAACCATTGCTGCTCTTTTAAACATAAACGCACCGAGTGCTTGTACCGGAAACCCAATTAAAGAACTAGTAAAATGATAAAATTATTGATTACAGGAACCGTTTTGTTGTTGTTTACATGTAACGAAACCGACGAAAACCAACCAAGTGATGAACAACTTTCTGGTGAAAACACTCAGCAAGTTTTAACTGAAAAGCCACAACAACTTTCTGACGAACAAAAAATATTTTTAACTTTTTATCAGTCGTTTACAACTGCCATCGAAAGTAAAAAAGCAGTAAATGTTAATTCTTTTGTTGATGAAACTTTTGGGGTTTATTTTATTGAATCAAACGGAGCAATGCCAAGTTTTACCAGACAATATGATGTGGCTAAATTCAAATCGGTTCGTGGCGAAATCTTTTTTGCATTAAATTTTACCGAATTAAACCAACAACCCATTTTTGAGGAATTACCTAAAATTATTTGCGATGCCACGCCTTACGATAAACAAGGTTGTTTTGTAAAAAAAATCAACCCGTTTGTTAACGACGAATTTTGGTATTATACCGATTTAAACGAAAAAGAAAAACAAGCTATTTCGGTTTTTGCCGAAAAAATAGATTTTACGGTGGTAAACACCTCAACAGGTAAATTTTATTTTACCAAAAACGGCAATTCTTGGAAAATTGGATTTATCGATTTAAGGGTTCCTTGTGAGGCTTAAAGATTACTCTTCGCTAAAAAGTTACAAAGCCTATACAAAACCCTTGCTCCAACATTAGCGTCCCACTCAACATTACCCACCTCGTTTAAATCGAAACCAATAATTTTTTTGCCCGAATCTATCAATTTGTTGATTAAAAAGTTGATTTGTTCCACCTCAAAACCACCAACAACAGGCGTTCCGGTATGTGGGCAAAGTTTTGGGTCTAACCCATCAATATCATAACTGATATACACCAAATCGGGCAATTGGTTGATGATTTCTTCACAAATGGTTGACCAAGTTTTGCCGGTGTATTGTTGTGCTTTTATGTCCCAATCAAAAAAGGTTTTTATTCTGCCTTTTGAATTGTTGATGAGTTCTATTTCTGCCGGACAAATATCTCTAATGCCTACCTGAACCAATTTACCAACTTGAGGCACTTTTAATGCATTAAACATGATGGAAGCGTGCGAGCATTCAAAACCTTCGTAAGCTTCTCTTAAATCGGCATGTGCATCAATTTGAAGAATACCAAAATTGTGGTGTTTTTTGGCTAAAGCATTTATTAATCCTAATGGAGAATTATGATCTCCACCCAAAACAGCAACCAGTTTGTTTTGATTTAAATATTCCGTAGCTGTTTGTTCAACTTTTAAATTTAACTCTTTGCAATGGTTGTTTATTTTTTGATAGGTTTCTTCATCCTGTTTGGTTAAAGCTTGTTCGTTTTCAAGTTTTTGGATGATTGCTGTGGCTAATTTGCCTATTTTTCTATTTTCAACCAACTCAATGTCTAAAATTGGCAATAGGGCAACCTTGGTTTTCCAAGCATTTTTTAAATACGGGCTATAAAAATCTAACTGTGTTGAAGCTTCTAAAATAGCTTGTGGTCCTTCGGCTGTTCCTTTTGAATACGAACAAGTAATGTCTGATAAAACAGGGATAATTACAATTTTGCTTTCTGCTGTGGTATAAGGGAAACCAAATATGTTTCCGTTGTTAATTCCTACTTCGTTTGGGTTGAACATAATAGTTGGAAGACCGAAGTCAGAAGACCGAAGTCAGAAGAAACTACACGCTTCCAACTTCGGTCTTCCGACTTCCAGCTTAAATAGTTTTTATTTTGTTAAATAAGTCATCTTTGTAAGAACCTCCAATTGGAATCAGTTTTTTTCCACCATCCATAACTATGTTGGTTTGTTCGATGGCAGTTATTTTATTTAACCTTACAATATAAGAGCGGTGAACGCGAACAAAATCGTTGCCTGGTAATTTTTTTTCAATGTCTTTCATGGTCGAATGTATCGTAAACCTAACATCGCTTAAGTTAATCACCACGTAGTCTTTTAATGCTTCAACAAACAAAATGTCGGTAGTTTTAACTTTAACTAATCGAGAATTTGATTTTACAAAAATTACCCCATCATCACTATCTTTAGTATTTTCTACTAGAGAGTATAAAAAATCACGTTCTTTTACTATTTCTTGCTCTTTACCATGTTTGTAAAGTGCCATTTCTATTGAAGTGTGTAAATCAATTTCTTTAAATGGCTTAATAATATAACCATAAGGTTCTGTTACTTTTGCTTTGCTTAGCGTATTTTCATCGGCATAAGCTGTTAAATAAATAACAGGAATATTAAGGGTTTCTTTAATTTTTTCTGCTGTTTCAATACCACTCATGTCGCCTTTAAGCATAATATCCATCAAAACTAAATCTGGTTTTGTTTCGTTGGCTAATAATATTGCTTTTTCGCCAGTTGAAGCTGCTCCAACAATATTGTAACCAAGCTTTTTTAGGCTTTGTTGAATATCTTTAGAAACGATGCTTTCGTCTTCTACAACTAATATATTATTTTTCGACATTATTGTATTTGTTTAAATGTAACTGTAAATGTAGTTCCTTTATTATAATCAATTTTTAACTCTCCTTCTATTTGTTCAACCAATGCAGTAACCAATTGAAGTCCCAAAGTGTTGGTTTCTTTTATGTTAATGTTTTCAGACATTCCTACTCCATTATCTGAAACTTTAATAGTTACTATACCATTTTTAAGGGTCAAAATTATGTTTATTTTACCTTTTTCCCTTCCTTTAAAAGCATATTTTAACGCATTCGAAACTAGTTCATTTATTATTAATCCACAAGGAATCGACAGGTCTAAACTCAAAGAAACCTCATCAACTTCAAACACGGTTTCGACAAAACTATCTAAATTACCGTATGAAAGTACTAAATTTTTCGACAAACTCACAATATATTGTGAAAAATTTATTTTTGAAAAATCGTTTGCTTGATATAAACTCTCATGAATAATCGACATGGTTTTAATCCTGTCTTGGCTTTCACGCAGTATGGTAATGATTTTTTCGTCTTCAATATAAGATGATTGCAGGTTTAAAATACTTGAAATTACTTGTAAATTATTTTTTACACGATGATGAACTTCTTTTAAAAGCACCTCTTTTTCTTTTAATGAGTCTTTTAAATTCTCTTCAGCAATTTGTTTTTCGGTAATATCATGGGCAATACCCGAAATTAAAACCACCTCTTTGTTTTCGTTAAAAATAGGATTTAAAAAAACCTCTCTAACAATTCTGTTTCCTTTTGTATTAATTCGCTCGGTTATAAATTCTACTTTTTTTCCTTTATAAGCTTCCTCATATTTTTTATCCCAAAAGGGTTGAAGACTTTTTTCATTAACCCTATTCGTGGTGTTGGGTAGTATTTTTGGATAAAAACCATACAAATCAAAAACAGCATCAGCGTAGTTTTTATTAAAAGATGTTAGTCCTTGGTTTTTGTCGTACGTCCAGAAAAGGTGTGAACTATTTTCAATAATACTGGTAAGTTTGGCTGTTTGCTCAAACAACAATTG
>MENC01000213.1 GCA_001768155.1 Bacteroidetes bacterium GWA2_30_7 | reverse complement strand
AAATATTCTATTGCAGCCGATGTAGCTGTATTACAAGCTACAACAATAATTTTTACATTTTTTTTAATTAAAAATTTGACAATATTATCTGCTAATACGATGATTTCATCGCAAGGTTTTTTACCATAAGGGCAATTTGCGTTATCAGCAATATATATAATATTTTCGTTTGGTAATAATTTTATAATTTCTTTAAAAACTGATAATCCGCCTACTCCCGAATCGAAAATTCCTATTGGACGATTAACAGAATTATCTTCCAAAATCATATAAATTATTTTACTATATTTACTAACTCTACATCAAATATTAAATCAGACTTTGGAGGAATTGCACCCGGATAACCTTGTTCGCCATAAGCTAAAGAATACGGAATTAGAAACCTGAATTTATCACCTTTTTTCATTAATTGTAAGCCTTCGTCCCAACCTTTTATTACTTTACCAACACCGACACTAAGCTCTATTGGTTGCCCTCTTTTTACTGATGAATCAAAGATTTTTCCATCTAGAAAATATCCGGTATAATGAACTTGCACTTTTTCGCCAGATTTTACAAGTTCGCCTATACCCTCTTTAACAATATAATATTTTAATCCTGAAGGTGTTGAATATTCTTTTTTTCCTTTAATATCAAATTTTTCAACTACAATTGGAGGTAAAACCTGAATTAACTCAACATCAAAAATTAAGTCGGCTTTTTCGGGAATCTGAGGTGGACGACCAGCTTCGCCATAAGCCAAAATATATGGAATAATCAAACGGCATTTATCGCCTTCTTGCATTAAGTAAAGTCCTTCATCCCAGCCTTTTATTACCTGTCCTGCACCCAATTCAAATTTGAAAGTTTCGCCTCTTTTTACTGATGAGTCAAACATTTTTCCATCTTTTAAATATCCCGAATAATGAACAACTACATTTGTTCCTGTTTCTGTTTTTTTGCCTTTGCCTTTTTCAACAATTATATATTTTAAACCAGTAGATGTTGTTATTGTGTCTTTTCCTTTTGTATTATACTCTTCAATTTTTTTTTGAGGAGCAAAATCCACAAGGTTTACATCAAAAACTAAAGTTGAATTAGCTGGAATAGTTCCTCTATCAGTACTTCCATAAGCAATTTGTGGTGGAATAATAAACATGGCTTTATCTCCTTTTCCTAAAAGAGAAATTCCTTCGTCCCATCCTGCAATTACCTGACCTACACCTAGTGTAAAATCTAATGGTTTGCCTCTGCCGATTGAACTGTCAAAAATTTTGTCGTCTAAAAATTTACCTGTATAATGAACAGATACTTTATCGCCGCTTACAGGCTTTGCCAAACCTTGGCTTTCATAAATATAAAATTTAAGACCAGATGCTGTTGAAGTAAATTTATTATCAGGAATAATATTTCCTTGAGAATCTTTAACTCCTTGTGAATAAGCAAAAATTGCATTAATTGCAATCAAAAATAAAATTAATGAACTCTTCATTTTAAATAATTTAAATTAATTTTTAAAAATAATTATTTTTTTAAATCTTAATAGATATGTTAGTAAGATTTTGATATTTGATTAGTTAAAATTATAAAATTAAAGTAACTAATCAGTTTATAAATTAAAATATAATTGCCACAGATTCACAGATTTAAAACAACCTTTGGTTGTTTTAATCTGAGGAAATTCTAAATATTTAACTATTTTTAATCTGTGAATCTGTGGCATTAGTTTGTTTTTTAGCATTTTAAATAGACTGATTAGTTACAAATTAAATAAAGTGGTTTCTTTTTATTGTTTATTTTTCGACTAAACAGGTTTGCAAAAAGATGTAATCTGTTAAGAACTTTTAAACCATTTATTTGAAAAATATTTAATCTTTTTCCATAGAAAATTATTAAATCTAATAATAAAAATTATCATTATTAATCCAAGTAAAACTGAAAAAAACATTGCAAAAATAGTATTTAACGGATGTTCAGGGTCAACACCAAATTTAACAAACATCATTATTGGAACAATAATCATAATTAAAGCAAGACCCAAAAACACATAATCTGAAAGAACATTAATCAACATTGCCGACTTATAAGTCTTTGATTGTATAAATTCTTCATATTTTTGTTTTGCATGATAAGCAGCTTTTGCTTTTGCTCTTGCTCTTTCTTTTTTAACCCATTCTTCGTACGAAAAATTATCTTTCTTACTAGTTCTCTGCTCAGGCTTATTATATTTTCCTGTTTTATAATTAATTAAAAAAATATATGCTTCATTAATTAATAAAAATAATTCATGTGCATTTGGCGATTTATTAACGTCTGGATGATAAGTCTTTGCCATTTGTCGATAAGCCTTTTTAATTTGTGCCACAGAAACTTCGCCCGACAATCCTAATATTTTAAGGTACTCATCCAAATTAAATTTGATGTTAAATTTTTTTTATAAAGTTATAAGATATAATTTTATTAAAAAATTTAAGAATGATTTCTCGCACATTATTAAGTATGATGGGATGGAAAATTGAAGGTAGTTTTCCTGATGTTAAAAAAGCAATTGTTATTGTTGCCCCTCATACAAGTATGATGGATTTTTTTCTGGGACGACTATTTTTCAGTGCAATAGGAATAAAAGTTAATTTTCTTATAAAACAAGAATTATTCTTTTTCCCATCAGGTATTATACTTAAAAGTTTGGGAGCATTACCAGTTGCCCGAAATCAAAAAAACAATATGGTTGAAAAAATTTCTCAGCTATTTAGCAGTAAAAAAAGAATGTTTTTGGTTATAACTCCCGAAGGAACCAGAAAAAAAACTACGAATTGGAAACGAGGATTTTATTTAATAGCTCAACGCTCAAATGTTCCGATTTTTCTAGGAGCAATTGATTATAAAAAGAAAATACTTATTGTAGGACCACGTTTTGACATTACTGGTAATATAGAAGCTGATATTAAATCAATTAAGCGATTTTATGTCGGTGTTTCTGCAAAACATCCTGAGAATTTTACAGTTGGGAATATTGATTAAAGCATATAAACTTTTTTATTTTTATATCCTAAAACTTACATAAATTGTCAAATCATAAAAAAATAGCTAAACCTTTCTTGAAATGGGCAGGTGGAAAATCTCAACTAATTAACGAGATAGAAAAATCGTTGCCTTTAGATGTTGTAAATAATAAATTCACTTATATTGAACCTTTTGTAGGAAGTGGAGCTGTACTTTTTTGGATGCTTAACAACTTCCCTAAAATGGAAAAAGCTGTAATTAACGATATTAACTCAGATTTAATTAATACATACAAAGTAATTGCAGATAGACCCTACGAATTAATTGCTATTTTGGAAGATATGCAAAATATGTATTGGGCTTTAGAAAACCATCCAGATAAAAAAAAGAGTTTTTATTATTATAATAGAGAATTATACAATCAACGAATTGGAACAAATGCAAATAAAGCTGCATTATTTATTTTTTTAAACAGAACTTGCTTTAACGGACTTTATAGAGTAAACAGAAACAATGGTTTTAATGTGCCGATTGGTTCTTACACAAAACCAATGATTTGCGATAATGAAAATATTTTAGCAGTTAGTGATGTTTTAAAAAAAGTTGAAATTTTATGTGGCGATTTTGAACAAACATTACAATATGCAAGACAAAATTCTTTCTTTTATTTCGACCCTCCTTACAAACCTTTAAGCGAAACATCAAGTTTTAATTCTTATTCAAAAAATGAATTTAATGATGATGAGCAAATTAGGTTAAGAAATTTCTGTGCAAAACTTGAAAATAAAGGACACAAGTGGATGTTAAGCAATTCTGATGTTAAAGGACAAAATATTAATGATAATTTTTTTGATGATATTTATTCCAATTATCTAATTTCGAGAGTAAAAGCCAAAAGAAGCATCAATGCAAATGCTGAAAAAAGAGGAGAATTGAGTGAATTATTAATTACAAATTATACAACATCATTAGAATATGCTTAGCAGTAAAGCAATTGAAGTTTTAAGTCCACTTTTTGAAATAATTAAAAATTCAAAAGGAAAAACAATAAAACAAATTAAGCAAGAATTAAATCTTGAACGAGAAAATATGAAAAAAGGAGCGTCTGGTTTAATCGTTGAGAATTTGTTAGGGATTAAAAACAACAATAATGCAGATGCCGACTTACCTGAAATTGGTTGTGAAATTAAAGTTCTTCCTCTTCAAAAAAATAAAGATGGTCAAATTAAGGCAAAAGAACCAACTCAAATACAAATGATTAATTATTTTGAAGTTGCAAATGAAAAATGGGAAACAGCAAAGGTTAGAAAAAAAATAAATCTTACATTCTGGATTGTTTATTTAGCAAAAGAAAATAGTAAATCTCTTCATCAAGACGATTATAAAATTGTAGATTATTTTATTGATCATCCAAGTGAAGATAAAATTGTGATATTTAAAAAAGACTGGGAGGAAATCCAAAAGTTTATAATAAATGGTTTGTCAGATAAGCTTTCTTGTAGTATGGGAACTTATTTAGAACCAAAAACAAAGGGAGCAAACAATCTAGATAAAACAGATGCTCCCGACGGAAATGGCGGAAAAATTAGAGCAAGAAGAAGAGCCTTTTATTATAAAAAAAACTACACGAATACTCAAATAATTCCCAATATTGATATAAGCAAAATTTAATCTTTTAATGCTTAATCCTTTTTTCAAATCCACCGACAAAAATTTCTATCTTCTTCACGGAGACACAAATGACCTTTTGCCACAATTTGAACATAAGTTTGATATGGTTTTTGCCGATCCGCCTTACTTTTTATCAAATAATGGATTATCATTACAAAGTGGGAAAATTGTAAGTGTAAATAAAGGAAAATGGGATAAATCGGAAGGATTTGAATTTATAAATAATTTCAACCGAAAATGGCTTTCGCTGGTTCGTGATAAAATGAAAAACAATGCAACTATTTGGATTAGTGGCACATTACACAATATTTTTTCAATTGGACAAATTTTAACCGAATTAGATTTTAAAATTCTCAATGTAATTACTTGGGAAAAAAACAACCCTCCTCCTAATTTTTCTTGTCGTTTTTTCACACATTCAACCGAGCAAATTATTTGGGCTCGAAAAATGGAGAAAATTCCACATTATTTCAATTATGAATTAATGAAACAATTGAATGACAACAAACAAATGAAAGATGTATGGAAATTACCTGCAATTGCAACTTGGGAAAAATCTTGCAGAAAACATCCAACACAAAAGCCTTTGGCTGTTTTAACTCGTTTAATTTTAGCTTCAAGCAAACCAAATGCTTGGATTTTAGACCCATTCACTGGAAGTAGTACTACAGGAATTGCTGCAAATTTAGCAAATCGTCGTTTTTTAGGAATTGATAAAGAAGTAGAATATTTAGAAATCAGCAAAAACAGAAAACTTGAAATCGAAAACCAAACTACAGCATCATTATATCGTCAGAAAATTGGTGGTTTCATCTCAAAAAAACAGCTTGAATTATTCTTAGTTGAAGAACCTCAAGCGGAATATTCAAAAGAATTAAACATCTAATAATCATTACATTTTATTATGTTTGATATAAACTTCAAAATACAATGAACAAAAATTTACAAATCTCAATAGTCCAATCTGATATTAAGTGGGAAAATATTGACAAAAACCTTGATTATCACTATTCATTAATCGAAAATTTAAAAAATCAGACAGATATTATTGTTTTGCCCGAAATGTTTACAACAGGCTTTTCATTAAATGCCGAAAAACTTGCCGAAACAATGGACGGAAAAGCTGTAAAATGGCTAATGAATACAGCTAAAACTCTTTCTTCTGTAATTACCGGAAGTATTATAATAAAAGATAATGAAAATTACTATAACAGAATGATTTGGGCTCAACCCGATGGTAAGTTATATTTTTATGATAAAAGGCATTTATTCAGAATGGCTGGTGAGCATAAACATTATTCTTTTGGAAATGAAAAAACTATTTTCAACTATAAAGGCTGGAATATCAGCCCATTAGTTTGCTACGATTTAAGATTTCCGGTTTGGAGTAGAAATAAACAAGATTATGATATTGCAATATATATTGCTAATTGGCCCATAACAAGAGCCGAAGCTTGGAAAACTCTTCTTATGGCTCGTGCAATGGAAAATCAAGCTTTTATTGTTGGAGTAAACAGATGTGGAATTGATGGAATGAAATTGAATTATTCGGGAGATTCTAGAATAATCAGTCCTGATGGGAAAATTATTTCATCTTGCGAAGAATTTAAAGAACAAGTAATTACAACTTCAATTGAGTATGAATTTTTAACAAATTTGAAACAATGTTTTCCAGTCCAATTAGATTCTGATAATTTCGAGATTTTATAAAACACCTTAAATCCGCAATCTTATCTTTAAGTATCCCGATTAAAAATCGGGGAGGCAGAGTGCATCAGTCAGGTGTTTTCACCTGACTGGTAAACAACACTTCGATTAAACTCAGTGCATCGCAAATTCACTTATAATCTACAGATTTTAGGAAACAAAAAAAGGTATTTGAAATCAAATACCTTTTTACACATAAACAATCTATTCTTTATTTAGCATAAGCTTCTTGTACCATATCTGAAAGTGGTTTAACTCTTTTTTCTAATTTTATCTTACATCTTGAAAATGAGTTTGTTGAAATTCCAGTCCATAATGCATATTGTAGATTTTCATCTTTAATATTATATTCTGGTGTAGTAGAAACATCAAATGTCCAATACATAACTTCTGGATTTTCATCATTAATCTCAACTTTAATATTCATAAACTTATGATAAATAACAGGTTCCATAAAACTTG
>MENC01000212.1:20818-22708 GCA_001768155.1 Bacteroidetes bacterium GWA2_30_7 | reverse complement strand
GATACACTTGTTGTTTTTACTCCATCTGATATTAACCCTGAAATGTCTAATTATACACAAGGTTTTTTAGATTTATATCATAATAATGATTTTAATCCAAATTCATATTCAATTAGAACAATAGAAGAAGGGAAGGCAACTCAAGTTTTAGAAAATGGAGGTGCATTATTAAATGGGCAACAACCCAGAAAAATTTATGATTATTGGCGAAGCCCAGGTACACAACATAATAGATTTACAAAATATCAAAGTAATCAATTTCGTTTAACTGCATCAAGTTCTGCCGATGTAAAAAACCATGAAATATCATTAGGTTTCGAATTTGAACAAAGAGTCGAAAGATCCTACGATTTTTTTGATTCTGAAAATGGACCAGGTATGGTTTGGACTTTAGCAAGACAATATATGAATAATCATATTTTGGAACTTGATAGGTCAAATATTCACGAGGTTTACGATTCTAAAGGAGTATTTCAAGATACTATATGGTATGATAGACTATATAGTTCTGAAAGCCAAACTGAATTTGATATTAATTTCAGAGAACATTTCGGAATACCTATTAATTCAACTCAATGGGTAAATATTGATTCTTATGACCCAAGCGAATTATCAGTAGATTTTTTTAGTCCTGATGAATTATTAAGTGGAGGCAATACATCACTTACTTATTATGGTTATGATTATACAGGAAAAAAATTAAAGAAAAACCCAAGTTTTGATGAATTTTTCACTGGTACATATACAGATGCAAATGGAAATATTCGTAAAAAAAGAGAAATTGCACCTTATCAACCTAATTACATGGCAGGATACATACAAGATAAATTTGCTTTTAAAGATTTAATTTTTAATATCGGACTTAGAGTGGATAGATTTGATGCTAATCAAAAGGTTTTAAAAGACCCATTTTTGCTTTATGAAGCATATACAGCCGGTGATATTAGAGGAGGAAAAGGTTCTAAAATAAATGCCACCAAAATACCTTCAACAATGGGGGATAACTATGTTGTTTATGTTGATGATATTAAAGAACCATCAAAAATTAATGGATTTAGAGATGGTTCTACATGGTATGATGCTGATGGGTCTATAATAAACGACCCAACTTTAATTCAATCAAGCACTGGAATTGCTCCATATTTAGTAAACCCTGATGTAAAAATGTCTGATGATTCTTACAATCCTGGTGGCTCTTTTAAAGATTATGAACCCAAATATACAATAATGCCGCGTATTTCTTTTTCTTTTCCAATATCAGACGTTGCATTGTTTTTTGCTCATTATGATGTATTATCCATAAGACCTTCTTCTGGAGCTAATTTAGATCCAATGGATTATTTTTTTATAAATACAAAAGGCTCCTCAATTATAAACAATCCTGATGCTAAACCTGAAAAAACTATAGATTATGAACTTGGTTTTCAACAAAAAGTGAGTAATACATCATCTATAAAACTTTCTGCTTTCTATAAAGAAATGAGAGATATGCAACAAGTTTCTAGAGTTGTTGGTGCCTACCCTGTAAACTATATGACTTATGGAAATGTTGATTTTGGTACTGTTAAAGGTTTAACAGTTGCTTACGATTTAAGGAGAACCGGAAATGTTTCGCTTCGTGTTAGTTATACTTTACAATTTGCAAACGGAACTGGTTCTGATGCTACTTCGGGCTTTAATTTATCTCGCTCGAACCAACCTAATTTAAGAACTACACTACCACTTGATTATGACCAGAGACATAGCATTATTATTACAACTGATTATAGATTTGCAAGTGGTAGAGCATATAATGGTCCAAAATGGTTTGGAAAAGATATTCTTCAAAATACTGGAGCTAATTTTATTATTAGCACTGGTTCTGGTACTCCATACAGTAAACAATTAAAT
>MENC01000212.1:18887-20805 GCA_001768155.1 Bacteroidetes bacterium GWA2_30_7 | reverse complement strand
TTAGTGCTAGGGGAATTGGATTTGGCTCTTATGATACTGACCACGGAAATGGTTCTTTAGATGGGTCGGTTAATGGTTCTCGGAAACCTTGGAAAACGACTATTGATGTTCGAATTGACAGAGATGTTACTTTAAAATTTGGAAAAGGAGATGATAAAAAGAAAGAAGTTGCATTAAATATATATTTAGAAATTCAAAATGTATTAAATTCAAAAAACATAATTGATGTTTATCGTTCTACAGGAAATCCTGATGACAATGGTTATTTATCGGCTAATCAATTTCAAGATGGTATTAGAACTCAAACAGATGAAGAATCGTATAGAAATTATTATGCAATGGCTGTAAATAACCCGTATAATTATGGTTTACCCAGACGAATTAAATTAGGAATTCAATTAAGTTTTTAATTAGTTAATTATTATAGATATGAGATATATAAAAAGAATATTAAGTGTTTTGTTTTTATTTGTTAGCCTTAACTATGTCTATGCAGATAAACAAAAAATTAACCCTGATAATAATAATAATAATAAATCTGTTAAGAATGTTACTGCCGGATGTGCTCCAGCAGCGTCATCTACAGAATTATATTTTAATAATGTAAGAGCCTTAATACATACAGGTGGTGATATGTGGTGGGATTTGCAAGGAAAAGCAAAATATGAAGTTCCGGCTGGTTCTGGTAAAACCGCTCTTTTTGCTGGTTCAATATGGATTGGAGGACTTGATGTAAATGGCAATTTAAAAATTGCAGCACAAAGATTCCGACAAGATGGTGTTGATTTTTGGCCCGGACCACTTATTACATCTGGAGAAAGTCAAGGGACAGTAACCCCAGAAGTATGTCGCCAATACGATAAACATTTTGTAATATCAAGAAATGAGGTTACTATGTTTAGGGCATGGTATAATACACCTAAAAATCTAAGAGCTGCTTTATATCCTGGATATTCTGTTCCTAAAATTATTGAAGACTGGCCTGCACATGCCGATTTTAGTGCCGGATATTCGTATAATTTAGCTCCCTTTTTAGATGTTGACGATGATTTTGAATATAATCCATCTAATGGAGATTATCCATATTATGACCTTGACAATATGGAAATATGTGGAACATCTAGAGAAAAAAGAAAAGTTAGACTTTATGGAGATAAAACTTTATGGTGGGTTTATAACGATAGAGGAAATATTCATACCGAATCGGGTGGCGATGCAATTGGAATGGAGCTTCATGGTCAAGCATTTGCGTTTTCTACAAACGACGAACTTAATAATATGACTTTTTATAACTATGAAATAATTAATCGTTCAACTTACACATTAACAAATACTTATTTTGGCGTTTGGACAGATGCCGATTTAGGATGGGCAGATGATGATTTTGTAGGTTGTGATGTGAATAGAGGGTTAGGTTATTTATATAATGGTAAAGCAGTAGATGGTGAAGGTCAAGCTTGGGCTTATGGTGCAAATCCACCTGCAATTGGTGTTGACTTTTTTGAAGGACCTTATCAAGACCCAGACGATAAAGATAATCTATCTAATTGGGACGAAAATAGAGTTCTTGATTGCAATAATGGTTACGTTTATTCTCCATCAACTAATACTGACGACCCTACCGAAAAAGAAATTGGAGGTTCATCAGATATTAACAACGGAAATATTAATGGATTAAATTTTGGTGATAATATTAAAGATAATGAAAGATGGGGAATGAGAAGATTTATATATTTTAATAATAGTACTGGCCCAGTCGATACAAGAGATCCTCAAACTGCATATGATCATTATAATTATTTGATTGGTAAATGGAAAAATAAATCAGACTTATTATATGGAGGAATAGGTTATGGTACAGATAATCCAACACAATTTCCAGCAGATTTTATGTTTCCAGGAGTAACTGATAAATGTA
>MENC01000212.1:14641-18875 GCA_001768155.1 Bacteroidetes bacterium GWA2_30_7 | reverse complement strand
ACAACAGGAGTAGTTTGGGCTCGTTCTACAAATGGTAATATAGCTTCAATTGCTGAGGTACAAAGAGCCGACGATAAAGCACAACGTCTTTTTGAGGTTTGTTTTAAAGTGCTAGATGGTCCAGATTCTCCAGAATTAACTTATATTGAGTTAGATAAAGAAATTATTTTTAATATTTCTAATAAAAATACTTCTAATAATTATTTAGAAAGTTATAATCAAATGGACCCATTTATCGTTTGTCCAATAGATCCTGCTACCGGTCAGGCATCAATTTGTGATAATTTTTATAAATTTCAAGGTTATCAAGTTTTTCAACTAAAAGATAAAGATGTTTCAATTTCAGATATTTCTGATGAAAATAAAGCTAAATTAATTTTTCAATGCGATGTTCAAGACGGAATTAGTAAGTTAATCAATTTTACTTGGAAAGAAGAATGGAAGGCTAATTTTCCTGAACTAAAAGTTGAAGGTAGCGATAAAGGAATTGTTCATTCGTTTAGAATTACGGAAGATAAATTTGCTTTAGACGACAGAAGGCTTGTAAATCATAAAAAATATTATTTTATTGCTTTAGCCTACGCATATAATAATTATAAAACTTATAATCAGACCAATGGGGATTTTCTTGATGGGCAAAAATTACCATATAAAGCAGGTAGAAAAAGTGCAAATGGTTCAATTCAAGCTGTTGAAGTAACACCTCATATTAGAGATAATGCTTCAAATGGAACAATAATGAATTCTTTATTTGGCGACGAACCAGCTATAACACAGTTAGATGGTTTTGGTTGCGGATATAATGAACTTGATTTGGAAGATGAAACTATTAATCAGATTATGAATGGTGCACCTTGGCGTTCTGAAATATTAAAATATAAAACAGGTAAAGGTCCAATTAAAATTAAAGTAGTTGACCCGCTAAACGTTCCAACCGGTGAATATATATTAAAGTTTATTCCTGATTCAATTCATAGTGTAGAAGGTTATTTTCTTTATAACACTTATTTCGAAAAAGATTCAGTTAATTATGATACATATTCATATATAACTGATGCTAAATGGGTTTTATATAATAAAAATCCCACTGGATTATTAGAAAAAAATATATATTCAGATTCGTGGATTTCATTAAATAACGAGCAATTAATACCAGAGTTAGGCATATCTGTTTCTATTGAACAAACTCCATACTCATTCCCTGCCGAAATCATTACCTTTCAACCTGAAAGTACAAAAAAGAAAGTTGCAAATAATGGATATATTAATTCTTCGATAGAATATTCAAATCCTAATAAACCATGGATATTTTTCTTGCCTGATGCAGATTCTCATAATCCTCAAGACTGGATAAAAGCTGGAACTGATTTATCAGATAACACAAGTGGTGAGTGTGATTTTTATTATGATGATAAACCGACAATAAATGTACTTGATCCTAATGAAAAATTCCTTGATAAAGAGCAAGTATTCGAAGGAATGGTACAAGGAACATGGGCACCTTACAGATTGGTTTCAAATTTTAATCATGCGCCTGGTGAAACTACGAGCCAAAATAATATTAGGTCTAAAGATCAACGACTTGCAAATGTTGATGTAATTATAACTAAAGATACTTCGCTTTGGACTAGATGTCCAGTATTAGAAACCACTGATAATAAATATAAAATGACTGCATGTTTCTCTACTCCACCGGCTGATTCAACGTTGACACAGACAGCAGATGGTGAACCTTCTGCCGAAAATCAACAGAAAAAACTTTATTTGCGTGATGCCCCATCAGTTGACAAGCTTGGAAATCCTGATAACTCAGGTACTTTTGGAATGGGTTGGTTCCCTGGTTATGCAATTGATGTTGAAACAGGTGAAAGATTAAATATGATGTTTGGCGAATCTTCAAGATTAACAGGCGACAACGGACGTGATATGAAATGGAATCCATCAACCAGATTAGCCACTGACTTATATTTATCTACAGGAGGAGCTTTAGGAGAGCCGATTGCAGGAGGTAAACATTTTATTTATGTAATGGGACATAATATTAAAAATATAAATAAAACCAATAAATTTACAGATGAAATGCCTTCTTACGATAAAGGTGAAGCTTTAAGAAAATTATTTCTTGCAGATAAAAGAATAGAAGCTTTTATGAATTGTATGTATGTATCAATTCCTGTTCAAAATGAAGATTTTGAATTTTTGGATTGCGATGTGAAAATTAAATTAAGGGTGGTTAGTCCTTATAGAAAAAGATCACATACTTTAGGCTTTGCTCCCGATTCTATTGCACCAAATAAAGGAATGCCAATGTATTCATTCTCCCTTGATAATTTAGCGACAACTAAAAACGATTTAGCAACACTTCAGAGTTCACTTGATTTAATTAATGTAGTTCCAAATCCATATTATGCTCATAATTCTTATGAACTCACACAAATTGATTATTTAGTTAAATTTACAAACTTACCTCAAATTTGTACAATTTCTATTTACTCTGTTAATGGTACGTTAATAAGAAGGTTTGAGAAAGATAATTCACTTTCGTTTCTTGATTGGGATTTGAAAAATACAAATGGAATTTCAATATCTGGTGGTGTTTATGTAATTCATGTTAACATTCCGGGTGTTGGTGAAAGATTTCTTAAATGGTTTGGTGCATTACGACCAATTGACTTAAATTCATTCTAAAAATTGACTATTAAATCATGGAAAAAAAAGTAACTATGAGAAAAATAAATAAAATTCAAATCGCATTAATAATTCTAATTTCTATGCCAATAATAATGTTTGGTGGAAATGAACAAAGAGCTGGACAGGCTGGTGCTTCAGAATTATTATTAAACCCTTGGGCAAGAAGTTCAGGACTATCTGATGCAAACTCGGCTTCAGTTAGAGGTTTAGAATCAATATATTCTAATATTGCAGGAACTGCATTTACAAAAAAGACGGAACTAATATTTTCTAGATCTTCGTGGTTTTCAGGTGCTGACATTAATATTAATGCATTTGGAATTACTCAAAGAGTTGGCGAAACCGGTGCAATGTCGTTAGCAGTTACATCATTAGATTTTGGTAAAATTATGATAACTACTGTAGAATTACCCGAAGGTGGAGTTGGTTTTTTTCATCCACAATACACAACTATTAATTTAGCTTATGCAAAAGAATTTTCAAATAGTATAAATGGTGGCTTGAACTTTAAGGTTTTAAACCAAAGTATTTCCGATTTAAATGCTACTGGAGTTGCCCTAGACGCAGGAATCCAATATGTTACTGGTGTTGGAAAAGATAAAGCAGGTAATAAAAAATCAGATAATTTAAAATTTGGAATATCATTAAAAAATGTTGGACCAACTATGAAATTTAGAGGCGATGGTTTATCATTCAGAGGTCAAGGAGATGATGGTGCAAACATGACTGTTGAACAACGTTCGGCAGATTTCGAATTACCTTCACTTTTAAAAATTGGTGGTGCATATGATATTCCAATAGTTGTAAAACCTGATACTGCATCCGGAAAAACTAAAGTTGACCAATTAGTTACATTATCAGCAACTTTTACAAGTAATGCTTTTACTAGAGACCAATTTCATTTTGGATTAGAATATAATTTCAAAAATCTTGTAATTATCAGAGGTGGGTATCTTTATGAAAAAGGAATCAATAAAACTGATTCTAGAATAGTTGCTTTAAAAGGACCATCTGCCGGTGCATCTATTCAAATTCCATTAAATAAAGAAAAAGGTTCAGTTTTTTCACTTGATTACTCATATCGTTCTACTGAAAATTTTGCTGGGTGCCATTCAATTGGTGTAAGAGTTAGTTTATAAAAAAAATATAATATATCTTTGTACAAAGAGTCTCGAAATTTCGGGATTCTTTTTGTTTTTTCTAAATTAGCAATTTTACCGTATAACAATTTAACCTTTTTACCACATAGACACATAGGTACAAATAGAAAGAATCACATAGAACAAAACCATATAACAATTTAACAATTTAACCATATAACAATTTTAATATAAAAATTTATGTCTAGTAATGTATCTTATTTGACACCAGAAGGAATGAAAAGGCTAAAAGATGAATTAGACCATCTTATTAGTGTTGAAAGACCAAATATTTCAAAAATGATAGCAGAAGCACGCGACAAGGGAGACTTATCAGAAAATGCTGAATATGATGCAGCTAAAGATGCACAAGGATTATTGGAGCTTAAAATTTCAAAATTAGA